>NZ_JAPDCI010000007.1:0-226580 GCF_027705905.1 Aeromonas sp. Y293-4
AGAAGCGTACCCTAACTGGTAGTTGACCGCCTCTCTCCTATGCACCATGGGCATTGCACTTATTATCTGAATTCACGTTGCCGTACCCCTTCTCTTTTTTTTGCTCTATATTGTTGAACTACATGGCCAGCAAAGCTCAAAGACCAGCCAACATCTTTACCCGCGATTTGAAAGTTATGCCCTTCAGATTCATAGTGTCGTTGGATAGCACCATCAAGAGCGGATTTCCAAGATGTTAGTGACTTAATTATATTCTCAACCGCCATCATGCTGAAAATGTCGACGGACAATGGCATCAAAAAATAATCTACACCTAATAGAACAGACCTATTCAATGCACCGAGTGATGGTCCCATATCGATCAATACATAGTCATATTGTTCAAATCTGCTAACAAGTTCCCTAAAAGCATAAGTGGTCTGGAAACCTCTTGGCTCACCATTTCTTGTCTCAGCCCAGTCAGTAGCAAGTAAATCTTCTCTAATTGATAATTTGGGGTCGCCGACAATTAGATCTACATTAAATCGTTCACTTCTTACAATTGTAGGTGTTTCTTTTGGATAGCCTTGCCCACGACGAATGGGTTCATAGAATGCATCTACACTATAATGTTTATTGTCCATCAAAATGGATTGCAATTTGTCTTCATCAAGTAAATATGCTGAAGCGTTGCATTGTGGGTCTGCGTCAATAACAAGAACTTTTTTATTATTTTTGATGGCTAGTGAGCCAGCAAGATTACATATTAGAGTGGTTTTCCCCACTCCACCTTTGTTATTGAAAAAGCCGATTGACTTCATATAAAAACCTTTTTCCAATGTTCATTGAAGTTATGCTGCAATCGGTAAGTGTATTCATGTTCATAGAAATCATGAGGGTATCCTACCTTTGCCTTGACTTGTAAATAGGTTACTAGCTCTAACGAGTCCGGTCACGCATTTCAATGCATGCGTGTTCACATTTATCAACTTTTGATATCTGCAGGTGGGGCCGTTGTGATTAGGCCTCGCAGAGGTGATGACGAAGAAAAGGGAGCTATTGCTCCCTTAATTCATTGATTCCGTCAGGGTACGTGAAAAGCAGACTTAACCGGCCTTTGCCACCATGGCTTTCAGCTGCAGGAAGTACTGCTCGTAGAGGCGGGAGGCATCCCCCACATCGGACTGGAACTCCCCCTTGCGCTTGATCTCGTCGCTCGGGAAGACCATGGGGTTGTTGCGAAACGCCGGGGTGAGCAGGGGAATGGCATCCTTGACCGGAGTGGGGTAGCCAATCGCCTCGGCTACTTTGGCGGCCACATCGGGGCGCATCAGGAAGTTGATCAGGGCGTGGGCCTCTTTCACATGCTTGGCCTTGGCCGGGATGGCGAGGTTGTCCATCCAGAGCACGGCGCCTTCTTCGGGATAGGTCATCTGGATGGAGGGGTATTCGCGCTGGGCGCCGTAGGCCGAGCCGTTCCACAGCATGCCGATATTGACCTCACCGGCGATAAAGGGGTCGGCCGGGTTGTCGGAGTTGAACGCCTTGACGTTGGGCATCAGCTTTTTCAGGTATTCGAACGCTTCGGCAATTTGCGCCTTGTCTTGAGTGTTGGGGCTGTAACCCAGCTGCACCAGCGCGATATGGAACACCTCGCGGGCATCGTCCATCAGCAGCAGGCTCTCTTTCCACTCCGGTGCCCAGAGCTGCTTCCAGCTGGTAACCGGCTGCTCGATGATGTCGGTGTTGGTGCCGATCCCGGTTGCGCCCCAGATATAGGGGATGGAGTAGCGGTTGTCCGGGTCGTACTCGTGGTTGAGCAGGGTGGAGTCGAGGTGCTTGAAGTTGGGCAGCTGGGCGCGATCCAGCGGCTGCAGCATCCCCTCTTTGGCCATTTTCGAGATGAAGTAGGTGCTGGGCACCACCACGTCATAGCCGTCGCCATGGGTTTTCAGCTTGGCGTAGAGGGTCTCGTTGGATTCGTAGGTGGAGTAGATCACCTTGATGCCGGTCTCTTGCTGGAACTGCTCCAGCAGGCCGTCCGGCACATATTCCGACCAGTTGTAGAAGTAGACCACCTTGTCGTCGGCCGCGTGAGCGCTCTGGCTCAGCAGCGGGGTGGTGAGGGTGAGGGCGGCTGCCAGCAGGGCGCCGGCCTTGTGTTGGATTGTCATCAACAACTCCTTGGGGTTATGGGGCCTTGCGGCCCACCGTGACAGAGTTCGCCAAAGATGGCGGGGCGAAACGGGCAGGGTTACCCCTGCCGTCTACGCAGTAACAGTTGCGCCAGCAGCACCATCCCGAGGGAGGCGACCAGCATCAGGGTGGCCAGGGCGTTGACCTCGGGGGAGACGCCCACCTTGACCATGGAGTAGATCTTGAGCGGCAGGATCTCGTAGGCCGGGCCGGTAACAAAGGAGCTCACCACCACGTCGTCCAGCGACAGGGTAAAGGAGAGCAGCCAGCCCGCCATCACCGCCGGCAGCGCAAGCGGCAGTATGATGCGGCGCAGGATGATCCACTCGCCAGCCCCCAGATCCCGCGCTGCCTCCAGCATCCGCACATCAAAACCGCATAGCCGCGAGTAGACGGTGATCACCACGAACGGCAGGCAGAAGGTGATGTGGGCGATCAGCAGCGACCAGAAGCCCAGCGCAATGCCGGTGACCACAAACAGGGTCAGGAGCGAAATGGCCATTACGATATCGGGGGACATCATCACCACAAACAGCATGCCGCTCACGTACTGCTTGCCGCGAAAGCGGTAGCGAAACAGCGCCACGGCGGTGAGGGTGCCGATCAGGGTGGCCGCGGTGGCGGTGAGGGCGGCGATGGTCAGGGAGTGCTGGGCCGCCTGCATCAGGCTGGCGCTGGCAAACAGCTTCTCATACCAGCCCAGGGTAAAGCCGCGCCAGTCGATACCATATTTCGACAGGTTGAAGGAGTTGGCGATCAGTACCCCGATGGGCACATAGAGATAGCCAAACACCAGCAGCAGAAACAGAGTTTTCAATGCGCGCATCATGCCAGCTCCCCCTTCTTGCTGAGTAGCTTGCCCGCCCGCCAGTAGCAGTAGACCAACAGCGCCATCAGTACCGTCAGCATCACGCTGATGGCGGCGCCAAAGGGCCAGTCACGGCTGTTGAGGAACTGGGTCTTGATCAGGTTGCCGATCAGCAGGTGCTTGGCGCCGCCCAGCAAGTCGGAGACGTAGAACATCCCCATGGCGGGCAGGAACACCAGCAGACAACCGGCGATGATGCCGGGCAGGGTGAGGGGTAAAATGATCCGCACCAGCCGCTGCCAGCCGTTGGCGCCGAGATCTCGCGCCGCCTCCAGCAAACGGCCATCCAGCTTCTCGATGCTGGAGTAGTGCGGCAGCACCATAAAGGGGAGCAGCACATAGACCAGCCCGATGATGACGGCCACCTCGGTATACATTATCTGCAGCGGCCGCTCGATAAGCCCCAGATCCAGCAGCCAGCCGTTGATCAGCCCCCGTGTGCCGAGCAGCACTTTCAGCGCATAGGTGCGGATCAGGGAGTTGGTCCAGAACGGCACCACCACCAGAAACAGCAGCAGCGGGCGGATACGCGCTGGCAGATGGGCCAGCAGCCAGGCAAAGGGGTAGCCCACCAGCAAGCAGATGCTTGTGGCGAGCAGCGCCAGCCAGAGGGAGTGGAGCAGCACCTCGAAATAGAGGGGGTCCAGCAGGCGGCCATAGTTGCTCAGGGTAAAGAGCGGCGCGATAAGCTCGGATTCATCGCGGGTCAGGAAGCTGACGCCGATGATCATCAGGTTGGGCAGGAAGACAAACAGCGTCAGCCAGCCGAGGATCAGCGCGATGGCTCCGTTGCGAAAGCCGTTGTGGGCAAAGCTGTGCGCTATCCGCAGATTAGTGAGGCTCATAGGGCAGCACCACCTCCCAGCTGTCAACCCAGTGGATCGCCACCTCCTGACCCAGACGGTAGTCAAAATCGGGGTCATCCTCGTCGAAGAACTCGGAGATAAGCAGCTGTTTGCCACTTTCGAGCTCGATCACCGAATCCAGCGTAGCCCCCTTGTAGTTGCGCTCGCGGATATTGCCCCGCAGCGCGCCACTTTGATCGTCATCCTGATCGAGAATGCGCAGATCTTCCGGGCGCAGCAGCACCAGCACCTTCTCATCTGGCTGGAACGGCAAGGTGGTATGGAGCAGGCATTCGCGCCCCTCTACCTCCGCCTGCCAGATACCGGGCTCGCGCTGGCTGATCAGCTTGCCATCCATCACGTTGATCTCGCCGATAAAGCGGGCCACGAACAGGTTGGCTGGCGATTCGTAGATATCGCGCGGGGTGCCGCGCTGGATGATCTTGCCGCCTTCCATCACCAGGATGCGATCAGACATGGTGAGTGCCTCTTCCTGATCATGGGTAACGAAGACAAAGGTGATGCCAAGGCGACGCTGCAGCGCCTTGAGCTCGCTCTGCATCTGCTTGCGCAGCTTGTAATCGAGCGCCGAGAGGGATTCGTCGAGCAGCAGCAGGCGCGGCTTGTTGACCACGGCGCGGGCGATGGCGACCCGTTGCTGCTGGCCGCCGGAGAGCTGATCCGGGCGTCGATTGGCCAGCTCGGTGAGCTGCACCATGGCGAGGGTCTCCTCGACCCGCTGGCGGATCTCGCTGGCCGGTACTTTCTGCATC
This sequence comes from Aeromonas sp. Y293-4, assembly GCF_027705905.1. NCBI lineage: Bacteria > Pseudomonadati > Pseudomonadota > Gammaproteobacteria > Aeromonadales > Aeromonadaceae > Aeromonas > Aeromonas sp. Y293-4. The sequence goes on from NZ_JAPDCI010000007.1 coordinate 4,662, forward strand.
TCGAGGCCAAAGGCGACGTTTTCAAACACCGTCATATGGGGGAAGAGCGCATAGCTCTGGAACACGGTGTTGATGTGCCTGTGTTCGGCGGGGATATGGGTGATCTCGTCACCGGCCAGATGGATGGTGCCACCGTCGACCGATTCGAGCCCGGCCAGCAGGCGCAGCAGGGTGGTCTTGCCACAGCCGGAGGGGCCCAGCAGGGTAAGAAATTCACCGTCATAGATTTCAAGGTCAAGGTCACTCAGGATCACCTTGCCATCGTATTTTTTGCTGATCTTGTTCAGCGCGACAATTACCTGTGGATTGTTCATCATCCGCCAGTCTCACCCCAGCCAGTGGCCATCGTGTTGAAAGAGGGCCGCATTCTATGCAGCCGACACATGAAATTAAAGGCTTTTTGGCCCGAATTAGCCGCAAGTGCGCAGGAAAAACGGCTACGAATAGCAGACCAAATCGCTATAATGTGCCACCTGATTTGGTCGTTTTCGATATTGGATAGTCAATTGAGTAATAAAATGCGTATTGGCGGCTCCCTTGAGCAGTCTCTGAACCAGGGCTACCGCCTTGATCTGAAAGGGGTCATCCAGGAGGGATGGCAACAGACCCGCCGTACCGGATTTGGCCTGCTGCTGGCGATTGTCGGGGTGACGGCGATCTGGATCCTGCTCAGCAATGTGCTGCTGTTGCCCTATCTGGGGGATGACAGCCAGATGAATGTGGCCATGGTGCTGAGTCTGCTGATGACGGTGGTGATGGCCCCCATGACCAGCTCCCTCGATATGCTGGGGTTGCAGCAGTCAGTCGGGGTGCGCGCCCGTGCCAACCAGGTGTTCGACTTCTTCCGCCACTTTGTACGCCTTGGCATGTTGAGCCTGCTTGGCAGTCTGCTCACCAGCCTGTTTGGCCCGCTGTTCGATCTGCTGGGATTGCCTGCCGTGCTCTCTTTTATTCCCTCGGCCCTGATCGGCATGGGGCTGCTCTTTACCGTCCCGTTGGTGCTGGAGCGCGGTCTGACGCCGCCCCAGGCCATTCTGGTTTCTCTCAAACTCTTTGCTCGCGGCTGGCCCAGCATTGTGCTGTTCCACGGCGTGATGACCGCGCTCTTCTTCCTGGCTCTGATCCCCATGGGGTTGGGGCTTATCTGGGTGGCACCGCTCTATTTCAACTGCAAGGGGATCATCTATCGGGATCTCTGCGGGGTGGCGGTAGAGGTTAACGAGGTGGCTGAAGGACCCAACCATTTCAATGCATGATGCAAAAGGACGCTGAATGACCTGTCGATATGGAGTGATCTCTACCGTACGTCGTACCCTGCTGGCCAGCCTGCTGCTGCCGACACTGGCGATGGCCGGGCAACCTGTGCTGGAGCTGCAATATGGCGCCTTCTACAGCCAGATGAAGACCTTCGCCAAGGGCGAGTTTGGCCATGCCAGACTGGGGTTTTATCTGACAGATCCGCAAAATGGCAAGCGCTGTGCGCTCGACTCTGCCCGGGTCTCGATGCAAGACAAGGATGTGAAGGGGGAGGTGACGATCGACAGCGAGCTGCGTCTGCCGTTCGATGACGACCTCAATCTCGACAAGGCGGTGGTTGCGGTCACCCTGAAAGAGCCGCACGCGACCTGCGATATGACGGTGCAGGTGATGGCCGATGCTCCGCCTGTACCCGACATGCCACTGGCTGAGCTTGCCAAGCGTCAGCAGCAGATGCAGCAGCTGCTGGACAAGATGGCCGGTATGGTCGGCAAGTACTTCTTGCCGAAGATGGAGGGGATCCGGATCGCGTTGGTCGAGCCGCAGGGGATTGCCTACCTTGTCGATGGGGCCCGGCAGGAGCCCGTTGCGTGGCAGCATGGCCAGTTGCTCTTGAGCAATGCGCAGCTGAGTGCATTTGCGGGTGGTACCTTGCGTCTGCAGGGCGAGGTGCTGCGGCTGACCCCCTGGCTGCACAAGGGTTGATGCCAACGCTGCTATCACGTTAGTAACAGGCAGATCAAGAAAGCAAAAAAGGAGCGATTATCGCTCCTTTTTTATTGTGTGGCGTTTGCCCTGTGAGCGCGGCTTAGCGCACTTCAATCACATCCAGCATGTCCATCTCGTCGATGTCCAGCAGCGGCGCTTTTGGCATCTCGGGCGGATCAAACGCCTTGTCACCGCCATCGATGATGCCGGAGTCGCGGTTGATGCTCTTGAAGTCAAACAGCTTGTGGTCGAGCAGGTGGCTCGGGATCACGTCCTGAATGGCGGTGAACATGGTCTCGATACGACCCGGGAAGCGGCGATCCCAATCCTGCATCATCTGTTTGATGGCCTGACGCTGCAGGTTCTCCTGCGAGCCGCACAGGTTGCACGGAATGATGGGGAAGGCTTTGACGTCGGCGTAGCGGATCAGATCCTTCTCTTTGCAGTAGGCCAGCGGGCGGATCACCACGTTCTTGCCATCATCGCTCACCAGCTTGGGCGGCATGGACTTGAGCTTGCCACCGTAGAACATGTTGAGGAACAGGGTCTCGAGGATGTCGTCGCGGTGGTGGCCAAGGGCAATCTTGGTGCAACCCAGCTCCTGGGCGGTGCGATAGAGAATACCGCGGCGCAGCCGTGAGCAGAGGGAGCAGGTGGTTTTGCCTTCCGGCACCTTCTCCTTGACGATGGAGTAGGTATCCTCTTCGACAATCTTGTACTCGATGCCGAGGGAATCCAGATACTCGGGCAGCACATGCTCGGGGAAACCGGGCTGCTTCTGATCCAGGTTGACGGCAACCAGATCGAAATGGATGGGGGCACTGGCTTTGAGGCTCATCAGTATGTCGAGCATACCGAAGCTGTCCTTGCCGCCGGAGAGGCAGACCATGACCTTGTCGCCCTCTTCAATCATGTTGAAGTCGGCAATGGCCTGACCTACGTTGCGCCGCAGGCGCTTTTGCAGTTTGTTGAAACTGTATTTTTCTTTGGCGTTCAGCTCTTCTAGCATGCTCGTAAAACCCGGGACACAAATAAGCGCGTTATTATAGCCATGTCCCGGGGGAGGGCAAGGTGCCAGGCACCTTATGATTGATTGCGACGACTGTCGACCGGGCAGCTATAGTCCGCCGGTTTGAGGATCAGGATGTCGCAGGAGAGGCGGTCAATCACATGTTCGGCTGTATTGCCGAGCAAAGCTGCAGAAAGACCGGTACGGCCGACGCAGCCCATGATCATCAAGGTTGCTTTGAGCTCTTCGGCCATATCCGGCAACACCTCTTCCGGTAGCCCCTCTGCAACCCGGGTCCAGAGATGACCGATCCCGAACTTGTCGGCATGGCTGAGCAGCAGGCTTTCGTGGTGTTTGCGGATCGCTTCGTTGTAGGCGTTGGGATCAAACTCCGGCAGCTCGATGGCCACGTTGACCGGGGTGCCCGGGTAGGTGTTGACCAGATAGAGGTTGGAGCCCAGCAGCTCGGCGATGTCGCTCCCCTCCTGGGTGATCCGTTCGTTGAGCAGTTTCTGATCCGGATCGTCGCTTGAGCAGTTGATGGCGGCGATGATGTTGCCGCCTCGTTGCCAGTGACCCTCCTTGACCAGCAGCACCGGACAGGGGCATTTGCGCAGCAGGTGCCAGTCGGTGGGGGTAAAGATGAAGGTTTGCAGGAAGCTGTGATGGTGAGTGGCTTTGACAACCAGATCGTGGCGATGCTCCAGCACTTCCTGAATGACACACTCGAAGGGGCGATTGTGCCAGACTACCTTGACTTCGCACTCTATCCCCTGTGCCCGATAAGGGGTCAGGATCTCGTCCAGCCATTCACGTCGCTGTGAAATGACGCCATCACGCATCTCTTGCCGCTCGTCCACCGAGAGCATGGCAGTCATTTCATACGAGAAGTCATAGATGGTGAGCAGCAGGGTCAGATGGGCGTTTTCGTCCAGCTCGGCGACTTTGACTGCCCGTTCGAGGGCGATTTGACGCTCCTCTTCTGGATTGATAACCACCAGAATATTCTGATATTTGACCATCTTCTCCTCCTTGGAAAAGTCCAATGACAGCAGAATCTTAGCCATTACAGCTTAGCGCAGGAGGAGGGTATGGGGAACGTACCGGATCACATTCCAGAGGAAAGGATCCGGCAGGAAAAGAAGGAGAAAAGCTGGAGGGTAAGCGGAAAAATCAGCCGCAGGGCGGTCGAGTTGCACCGGCCATCATGCCAAGGGCGACTTGATCCAGCACGGTAATGTATTTGCCTTTGACGCTGATGAGACCGGACTTCTGGAAGCGGCCGAGCAGACGACTGATGGTCTCGACGGTCAGTCCCAGATAGTTGCCAATGTCACCACGGGTCATGGAGAGACGGAACTCCTTGGCGGAGAAGCCGCGCTCGGAGAAGCGTACCGACAGATTGTGCAGGAAGGCGGCGAGGCGCTCTTCGGCATTTTTCTTGGAGAGCAGCAGGATCATCTCCTGATCGCCCATGATTTCGCTGCTCATCAGACGCATGATCTGCTGGCGCAGTTTGGGCATCTTGCCGGAGAGATCGTCGAGCACTTCAAAGGGGATCTCGCACACCATGGCCGTTTCCAGCGCCTGGGCGAAGGAGGGGTGGGCCTGCTTGTTGATGGCATCAAAACCGACCAGATCGCCAGCCAAGTGGAACGCAGTGATCTGCTCATCACCTTGCTCGGTGATGGTGTAAGACTTGATGGTCCCGGAACGGATGGCATAGAGCGATTTGAACTCATCGCCAGCCTTGAACAGCTCTTCACCCTTCTGGATCGGCTTCTTGCGCTCGATGATGCTGTCCAGCTGATCAAGCTCGTTGTCGTTCAGAGTGAAGGGAATACAGAGCTGACTGATGCTGCAATCCTGGCAATGAATTGCACAGCCACCGCTCTGGATACGTCTGCCAGGTTTCTTTTCCGGGATCATAGGCTCATACGAATAATTGATTTATATCAAACAAGTTTACCATCAACTCATCCGTTTTGGATAGGGTTTCAAAAGGAAGCAATGCCAATCCAGAAGGTATGCACCCCGAACAAAATGAGCAGCAGGGCACCGCCAAGGCGCAAACTGCGCAGGGTGAGCCAGTATCTCAGGCGATCAGCGAGTCCCCCCAACGCAAACAGGGTGGGCAGGGTGCCGAGACCAAAAAAGAGCATGATGAGCGCACCGCCACTGGCCGAACCGGCCGCCGCGCTCCAGGTCAGCATGGAGTAGACCAGCCCGCAGGGCAGCCAACCCCACACCATGCCAAAGGGCAGTGCCTGCACAGGTGAGGTGAAGGGGATAAATTTGCCCGCCAGCGGTTTGATACGGGGCCAAAGTCTGGCGCCGAGCCGCTCCAGCAGCAAGATCCCTTGCCACCAGCCCGCCAGATAAAGGCCAAGCGCAATCATCAATAACGCTGCCACCAAGCGCAATCCGGCGATGGCGTGTTTGCCTGCGCCCAGCCCGCTGGTGGTGGCGAGCAGGCCGCCCACCAGTGCACCTGCAATGACATAGCTCAGGATCCGGCCGAGGTTGTAGTTGAGCAGATAGGCAAGCCGCCCCCAGAAGTGTTGCTTGTTGGCTGGGATCGCCATGGAGAGCGCGGCGGAGACGCCACCGCACATGCCGATACAGTGGGCTGAGCCTGCCAGTCCGACCAGCAGGGCGCCGGCCAGATCAAGGTTGTGGGTCATGGTCAGCAGGCTTTACGGGTTTGTGGGCAGGTTGCTCTTCGTCAAACAGAATGTTGGAACCCTGCCGGTCGAGATCTTCAAACTGCTCGGAGCGAATGGCCCAGAAGAAGACGACCCCGGCGATGATCACAAACAGGATGGCGATGGGGATCAGGACAAAAATTATATTCATGAGAGGTACCTTGGCGTTCATCCTTGGCAAGCGTCCACTATGGTAACCCTGTTCGGGCAGGGGGCCAGCTGCTATCAGTGAGAAATGTGGCCTGCATCGGAGGCAGGCCACATTTTCAGCTATTTTTCGCCACCGGTCTCATCGGTTGAGGCGCATGGAGTTGGTCACCACGATGAGTGAACTGAGCGACATGCCCGCTGCCGCCAGATAGGGGGGCAGCCAGCCGCAGGCCGCCAGCGGCAGCACCAGCAGGTTGTAACCGATGGACCAGGCGAAGTTCTCGATGATAATCTTGCGGGTACGCATTGCCAGCACTCTGGCCTCGAGCAGGCGGCTCAGGTTATCGGCCAGCAGGATGGCGTCGGCGCTGTTTTTCGCCAGATCGGTGCCACCAGCCATGGCAAACGAGGCGTGAGCGCCAGCCAGTACCGGCGCGTCGTTGATGCCATCGCCCACCATGATGCTGATATCTCCCTGGGCTTCCCGGGCCTTGAGGTAGGCCAGTTTGCCATCGGGCGAGACCCCCTTGACCAGCTCATCCACCCCCAGCTCGCGGGCAATCTCGTCTGCCTGCAAAGAGCTGTCGCCAGTCAGCACGGTAGTTTGCAGACCGGCTGCCTTGAATGCCGCGATCAGCGCCCTGGCATCGGGGCGCAGGGTATCTTCCAGATTGAAGCGGGCCAAGACCTGCTGCTCGTTGGCCAGATAGATAGCCAGACCGCGGCCGCGTTCTTGCGCCGGATCCAGCCCAAGCCAGCGGGCACTGCCGATACGGTAGCGTACGCCATCCACCAGAGCTGTTATGCCGTGACCGATGACCGGGGTGATCTCGCGGGCGGATGGCAACACGGCGATGCTGTCGGCGGGCAGTCGGAAGGCGCGGGCAATGGGATGTTCGGATTGCGCCTCCATGGCCCGGGCGATGGCGAGGCAGTGGGCCACGTCAAGGTCGGCCAACGCTTGAGTCTGCGTCAGACTGATCTCACCGGTGGTCAGGGTGCCAGTCTTGTCCATCACGATCCGGTTTGCCTTGGTCAGCACGTCCAGCACATGACCACGGCGCAGCAGAATGCCGTTGCGGGTCAGATTGGCGGTGGCCGAGGTTAGCGCCGTCGGAGTGGCCAGCGACAGGGCACAGGGGCAAGTGGCAACCAGCACGGCGAGGGTGACCCAGAACGCCTGATCCGGTTGATGGAAGTGCCAGAAAGTCCAAACCGCGGCGGCAATGATCAGCAGCACCAGAATAAAGTGGCGCGACAGCTGATCCGCCATCTGGGCGATGGCCGGTTTATCATCGAGGGCGTGATCCTGCAGCCGCATGATCTGGGCGATCCGCGACTCTTCGATACGGTGGCTGACCCGGATCTGCAGCGGGGCATCCGTGTTGATGGTGCCGGCATAGACCTGATCACCGCGCTGTTTGAGCAGGGGCAGCTGTTCACCGGTCAGCATGGATTCGTTGAGGCTGGCTTGCCCTTCGACAATGATGCCGTCCGCTGGCAAGGTGGCGCCGGCCAGCACCCGTACCCGATCGCCGACCTGCAAGGTCTTGGCCGCTACCTCATGCTCCCCTTCATCATCGATGCGGGTCGCCATGATGGGCACCAGTCGCGCCAGGTTGGAGCTCGATTCCGACGCCTTGCGCCGGGCCCGCAACTCGAGAAAGCGCCCCAGCAGCAGGAAGAAGACGAACATGGTGATGGAGTCGTAATAGACCTCACCGGTATTGAACACGGTGGCCCACATGGAGGCGATAAAAGCCCCGATCAGCGCCAGCGACACCGACACATCCATCGACAGGTGGCCCTGTTTCAGGCTGCGCCAGGCACCCACGTAAAAGGGTTGGGCCGAGTAGATCATGATGGGGGTGGAGAGCAGCAGGCTTATCCACTTGAAGTAGACCATGAACTCATCTTCAACGCTGATGAAGAGATCCATGTAGAGGGCCACGGCGCACATCATCACCTGCATCGAGCCCAGCCCTGCCAGTGCCAGCCGGAACATATAGCTGCGCACCTCTTTGGCGTAGAGCGCCTCCTGTTGATGGGTCTGGAACGGGTAGGCACGATAGCCGATTTGGGCAAATCCCTTGAGAATGTCACTCAGGGAGAGCTGGCCCGGATCCCACTTGATGCGGGCCCGGTGGGTGGTGGTGTTGACGTTGATGTAGCGCAGGCCGCCAAGGGTCATCAGGTGGCGTTCGATAAGCCAGGCACAGGCGGCGCAGGTGAGCCCTTCAACTGTCAGCTGGATTTCGCGAAGGGTACCGCTGTCGGTGACAAAATCCTGTTGCACTTCTGCCAGATCGTAGTGGGTGAGGGCGGCTAGCTCCTCGGGTACCAGATCCCCCTTGGTACCGGGGGCGGTGCGGTGATCGTAGTAACTGGCGAGGCCGCACTCCATGATGGTTTCCGCCACCGCCTGACAACCGGGGCAGCACATGGGGCGAACAATCCCCTTTATCTCGAGGGAATAGCCACTATTGGCGGGTACCGGCTCGCCACAGTGAAAGCAGGGGGTCATGCGTTATGCCTCCCTGAATGCAGAATGCAAGCAGCAGGGGCACTGGCGAGCACCGGCTCGCCACAGTGAGAACAGCCGGTCATGGCTTAGCGTCCTTTCGGGTCGAGTTCGACAGGGGCCAGGGTGGGCAGCTGGACGGTCTCTTGTAATCGCCACTCGTGATCGAAGGCATCGACCCGAATGTGCCACTTGCCGACCAGCGGCTTGTCGAAATGGAGGCGATAGGTGCCGCTCGCATCGGCGGTGATCATGTGTTCGCTGTCCTGACCGGCCAAGGTCGGGTGGAACAATGAGAGATAGAGAGCTTGCCCGGCAGGAATGTCACCGCTGATGGGTTTGAGGGTCAGCTCGTTGCCGTCAACCTCCAGTCCAAAGCGGATATTGAGCGCTTCGGAGCGGTCAAACTTGCTCAAGTCCTGATTGATCTCTTTCCCTTGTTTGTAATAGTCCTCGGCCACCAGATTGACCCCATCCTTGCTGGCGATGATGGCGGTGGCGATACTGCCGACAACGGCGGCAGTGGGGAGGGCGATGATAAACCAGGGCCAGAATTGGCGATACCACGGTTTGGATAGAGGTTGGGTCATGATTGCTACTGCCATGAAACGAATGATTAACGTGGAAGATGGTTTTTACGCAACACAAGATAACAAAAAGCCTCGAGGAGTCGAGGCTTTTTGCTGTGTAATCACGTGTTTATCACATGTTACAACGTTACGGGCGAACCTTATTTGGCAGACTGTTGATGAGACAGGCTGTAAACGTAGGAGGCCAGCAGGTGAACCTTGTCCTCACCCAGAATGTCTTTCCAGGCTGGCATCACACCGTGACGACCGTGGGTGATGGTTTGTACCACCACTTCGCGGGAGCCACCGTAGAGCCAGGTGTTGTTGGTCAGATCTGGCGCACCGACGGCAACACCGCCCTTGGCATCGGCCCCGTGGCAGGCAGCGCAGATGGCAAAGCGTGCTTCACCTTTCTTCGCTTCGACCAGGTCGACCTTGCGACCGGAGAGGCTCAGCACATAGGAGGCCACTTCCTGAACGCCATCTTTGCCGAGGATTTCACCCCAGGCCGCCATGATCCCCTGACGACCGCCCATGATGGTGGTCTTGATTTGATCAGGCTGGCCGCCCCATTGCCATTCGCTGTCGGTCAGGTTCGGGAAGCCGCGACCACCACGGGCATCGGAGCCGTGACACTGGGAGCAGTTCTGCAGGAACAGACGCTGACCCACTTTCAGGGCTTCCGGATCCTTGGCGATCTCGGTGATGGCACGATAGGTTTTGCCATCCGCTTCGTAGGTGAGTTCACGGAACTTGGCGCCGTAGATCTCGTCAGCCTTGGCGACCTCGCGGTCATACTCCACCGCGCGACCTTCGGCCTTGGCCGATTCGGTTGCAGCCTTGGACTCGGCCAGCGAGCGCACGTCCTGGTTGGAACTTTGCCAGCCCAACAGGCCTTTAAAGTTGCCAAGCCCCGGGAAGGCGATCAGATAGACCAGACCGGTGACGATGAAGAAGAGGAACATGTAAGTCCACCACTTCGGCAGCGGGTTGTTGATCTCCTCGATGCCATCGAAGGAGTGACCCATCGATTTGCCTTCTTCAACACCCATCTTGTCCTTGCGGCACCACATCAGCAGCAAGAAGCAGCCGAGGATGGTTCCCAGACTGATGACAGTCACAAAAATGCTAAACAGAGTGCTCATTATTTTTTCGCTCCTGCGTTCTTTTTATCAGCACCGGGTTGCTCATCATCGGCAAAAACCAGATTGGCAGCCTCGTCGAAAGAGGTCTTGCGGCGTTTGCTGTAGGCCCAGACGATGATGCCAATCATGATGGCCATCAACAGCAGGGTATACAGACCGCGAAATGTGCCGTAGTCCATTTTCGCCTCCTTATTTCAGGGCATGACCCAGTGATTGCAGATAGGCCACCAGCGCATCCAGCTCGGTTTTGCCCTTGACGGCTTCGCCAGCACCCTGAATATCGGCGTCGGTATAGGGCACACCGAAGTGATCGCGGAACAGCGCCAGCTTCTTGGCCGTCATCTCACCGGTCAGCACATTGGTATCAAGCCAGGGGTAGGCGGGCATGTTGGATTCCGGTACCACATCGCGCGGGTTGATCAGGTGAACCTTGTGCCACTCGTCGGAGTAGCGGCCACCAACACGGGCCAGATCCGGACCTGTACGCTTGGAGCCCCACAGGAAGGGGTGCTCCCAGACGCTCTCACCTGCGACCGAGTAGTGACCGTAACGCTCGGTTTCGGCCCGGAACGGACGGATCATCTGGCTGTGGCAGTTGGTGCAGCCTTCGCGAATGAAGATGTCGCGTCCTTCCATCTGCAGAGCGGTGTAGGGCTTGAGGCCCTCCACCGGCTCGGTGGTTTGCTTTTGGAAGAACAGCGGAGTGATTTCAACCAGGCCCCCCAGACTGATGGCGAAGATGATGCCGACCACCAGCATGGGAACGCTCTTTTCAAATATTTCGTGACGGTTATTGTTGCTCATGGGTTGACCTCTTCAATCATGCTGGCTGGGCGACAGGTTCCAGAGAACCTTTGGGCGCAGTGATGGTGCGATAGGCGTTGTAAGCCATCAGCAACATGCCGGTGACGAAGAAGCAGCCACCCAGGAAGCGCACGAAATAGAAGGGATAGGATGCCTGCAACGCTTCAACGAAGCTGTAGGTCAGGGTGCCGTCTTCGTTGACTGCACGCCACATCAGGCCCTGCATCACGCCGGAAATCCACATGGCAACGATGTAGAGCACTGTGCCCACGGTCGCCAGCCAGAAGTGAACGTTGATCAGCTTGACGCTGTACATCCGGCCCTGGCCGAACAGGTTCGGGATCAGATGGTAAACCGCACCGATGGAGACCATGGCAACCCAGCCCAGCGCACCGGAGTGCACGTGACCAACGGTCCAGTCGGTGTAGTGGGAGAGGGCGTTGACGGTTTTGATCGCCATCATCGGGCCTTCGAAGGTCGACATGCCGTAGAAAGAGAGGGAGACGATCAGGAAGCGCAGGATAGGGTCATAACGCAGTTTGTGCCAGGCACCGGAGAGAGTCATGATGCCGTTGATCATACCGCCCCAGGAGGGTACGAACAGGATCAGGGACATCACCATGCCCAGTGACTGAGCCCAGTCAGGCAGTGCGGTGTAGTGCAGGTGATGCGGACCTGCCCAGATATAGAGGGAGATCAACGCCCAGAAGTGCACGATGGAGAGGCGATAGGAGTAAACCGGACGACCGGCCTGCTTGGGCACGAAGTAGTACATCATCCCCAGGAAGCCGGCGGTCAGCAGGAAGCCTACCGCGTTGTGGCCATACCACCACTGCACCATGGCGTCCATGGCGCCGGAGTACATGGAGTAGGACTTCATGCCGGAGAGCGGCACTTCCATGTTGTTGACAATGTGCAGCACCGCAACGGTGATGATGAAGGCGCCGAAGAACCAGTTCGCCACATAGATGTGGGAGGTGGTGCGTTTCATCAGGGTGCCGAAGAAGACGATGGCATAGGCGACCCATACCACAGTGATGGCGATATCAATCGGCCACTCAAGCTCGGCATACTCTTTGGCAGAGGTGTAACCCAGCGGCAGAGAGATGGCGGCAGAGAGGATGATCGCTTGCCAGCCCCAGAAGACGAAGGTTGCCAGCGGGCCACCAAACAGTCTGGTTTGACAGGTGCGCTGCACCACGTAGAACGAGGTGGCCATCAGTGCACTGACGCCGAAGGCGAAGATCACTGCGTTGGTATGGAGGGGCCGCAGACGACTGTAAGTCAGCCACGGGGTCTCGAAGTTGAGGGCAGGCCAGATCAACTGGGCTGCGATCAGTACGCCAACCGACATGCCGACAATTCCCCAGACAATCGTCATGACGGTAAACTGGCGAACAACGGTGTAGTTGTACTCAGGATGGTTAGTTGTATGGCTCATCGTTATATTCCGCTTCCGATGCTGCTGTTGTTTGGTTTTGTATCCGGAGAACCGGACTGGCTTCATCAGCCACCGCCGACCAGTTGTTAACATCTGTTAACGAAAGGAAAAGCAAAAGATGGCTAAATGAAAACTGCATGGGAATGATACTGAAGTGACAGGTAAAATAACAGTATAAACAGTGATATATTTGGCTCCGTCCGGTCTCGATATGGCAGTTTTTTACCTTGTTCGAGATCACAAAAAACTATTTTAATTGCATCTTAATCGGGCTGTTTTTGATGAAAGAGAGACTTACCGCACGTAAAGTTTTGCACCTCGTACTGGTATTGGCGCTGTTATTGGCGCTGATGGCCTATCGCACCTGGTTTTCGGCCGATAACAGCGTCTCTGTTGACCAGAAAAAAGATCAGATTTGTGATCTTTCCCACACCCCTTGCAGCGCGCTGATTGGTGACAAGCCACTGACGGTCGGCATCAAGGAATTACCGCTGCGCGCCGAACATGACTTTGCCATCGCTATTACCGGCGGCGATCCGGCCATCAAGCCGATGAAAGCGACACTCGAAGGCAAAGATATGTTTATGGGCACCATTCCGGTGAGCTTTGAACAAATAGACGGACAGTGGCAGGGGGTGACCCAGGTGGGGAGCTGTACATCACCCGTCATGATCTGGTTGTTAAATATCGAGTGGAGTAATGGTCAACGCCAGCAATTGGCGCTTTCCGTTGCCCGGGAATAATGGCGCAAGAGGTGGGGAGTGGAAAAAATATTTGAAATTTCCCGGCCAGGCGTTACCTTCCCCAAACCATCAGGGAGTGAAGTTCATTTAATCATGATTGAAAAACAACCGTTTTATCGCACCCTCAACCAGCAGGCCAAGGCGCTGCTGGAGGGGGAAACCGATCTGATTGCCAATCTGGCCAACCTCTCCGCGCTGCTGAATCAGGAGCTGGAGGAGATCAACTGGGTCGGTTTTTATCTGTTGCAGGGCGAGACCCTGGTATTGGGGCCATTTCAGGGCAAACCGGCCTGTGTGCGGATCCCGGTCGGCCGTGGGGTGTGTGGTACGGCAGTGGCAGAGGGGAAAACCCAGCTCATTGACGATGTCCACCAGTTCGACGGTCACATCGCTTGTGATGGCGCGAGCAACTCGGAAATCGTGATCCCGTTGCGCCGTGGTGGCGAGATCATCGGGGTACTCGATATCGACAGTCCGATTTTTAACCGTTTCGACCAGCAAGACCGGATTGGCCTCGAAGAAACGGTGCAAATTTTGGAAAGCATGCTCTAAGTCATTGCTAGATGGTTCGCAAAAGGCCCCAAGCTCTCTATAATGGGGCCTTTGTTGTGCTCGGGACGTGCCCGTGCGTTTATATGAAAGCCAAGGTTATACATGGAAAACACTGAGAAGCTGAAGAACAGTAAAGAGATCGTTGCCTACCTGGTCGAGAAATTCCCGGCCTGCTTCGTTGCTGAAGGAGAGGCCAAGCCGCTCAAGATTGGCATCTTCCAGGATTTGGCCGAGCGTCTTGCTGACGATGCCAGAGTCTCCAAGACCATGCTGCGTTCCGCACTGCGTCAATACACCTCCAGCTGGCGCTACCTGCACGGTCTCAAAGCTGGTCAGGCTCGCGTTGATCTGGATGGCAACCCGGGCGAACTGCTGACCGAAGAGCACATCGAGCACGCCAAGCAAGCTCTGAAAGAGAGCAAAGAGCGCGTATTCGCCAGCCGTCGTACCAATACCAAAGAGAAGGATGAGAAGGCCAAGAAGCCCCGTCGTCCTGCTGTGCGCAAAACCGAGAAAGCTGATGTAGCTGCCAAGCCGAAAGCTGCCGCCAAGGCACCGGTCGCTGACGCTCCGCTGGTTAAAGTGGATGCCGCTACGCTGAAAGTGGGCCAGGATGTGCGCGTCGTTATGGGTAAATTCCCGGTTCCGGCAACCATCAAGGAAGTAACCAAGGACGATGTACAGGTCCAACTGCAGACCGGCATGATGGTGCGGGTCAAATCAGAGCACTTGGTTCTCTAAGGAGACAAATGTTGAAGCATGGCGTAATTCGTTTTTCCCTCGTTGCCTGTAGCCTGGCGCTTGCCGGGCTTGCACAGGCCATCGAGCCGGTGCTCAAGGAGAGTGATTTGCCTGTGTTGGCTCAAGAGAGCCAACATGCTACGGCCAGCAAGCGAATTACCAATCTGTTTACCCGCTCGCACTACAAACAGTTCAAGCTGGACGATGCCTTTTCCTCCGTGATTTTCGATAAATATCTGGAGAATCTGGACTACAGCCGCAACCTGTTTTTGGCCTCTGATATCAGCCGTTTTGAAAAGTACCGTAACGGTTTTGACACCGACCTCGAAAGAGGCCGTCTGGCTCCCGCCTACGAGATGTTCAACCTGAGTCAGCAGCGGCGTTATGAGCGGTTCGAATACGCCCTCAAACTGCTTGATACTCCTTTCGATTTTACCCAGACCGACAACTATGTGTTTGATCGGGAAGGGGCGGCTTGGCCCAAAGATGAAGCAGAGCTCAACGAGCTGTGGCGTCAGCGGGTCAAGTTCGATGCCCTGAGTCTCAAGCTCAGCGGCAAGGAGTGGCCCGAGATCAAGGAGCTGCTTGGCAAGCGTTACAACAACGCCATCAAGCGGATGTCCCAGACCGAGAGCGAGGATGTCTTCCAGCTCTTCATGAACTCCTTCGCTCGCGCCATCGAACCGCACACCAGTTACCTCTCACCACGCAGTGCCGATCGTTTCAACACCGAGATGAACCTCTCGTTGGAGGGGATTGGTGCCGTGTTGCAGGCGGAAGATGACTTTACCGTCATCCGTTCTCTGGTGCCCGGTGGCCCGGCTGCCAAATCCAACCACCTCAAACCCGATGACAAGATCACCGGGGTGGGGCAGGAAGATGGCAAGATTGTCGATGTGATCGGCTGGCGTCTTGATGACGTGGTCGAGCTCATCAAGGGGCCCAAGGGGAGCAAGGTCAAGCTGGAGATCCAGCGCGGCAAGGGGGCAACCGCCAAGACCGAGCAGATCGAGCTGACCCGCGACAAGGTGCGCCTTGAAGACCGGGCTGCCAAGTCCAAGGTGATTAACGCCGAAGGCAAGAAGATTGGCGTCATCGAGATCCCGAGTTTCTACGTCAATCTGCACGATGACGTGATCAAGGAGCTCTCCAGCCTGAACAAGAAGAAGATCGATGGCTTGATCATTGATCTGCGCGGTAATGGCGGCGGCGCCCTGACTGAAGCTTCCGCCCTCAGCGGTCTCTTCTTTGCCAGCGGTCCCGTGGTGCAAATTCGTGATCACATGGGCCGTATCACGGTCAATGGCGATGACGATGGCAACGTCTACTACGGCGGCCCGATGTCGGTGATGATAGACCGCTACAGTGCCTCGGCCTCCGAGATCTTCGCTGCCGCCATGCAGGATTATGGCCGCGCGTTGATTCTGGGTGAAAACTCGTTCGGCAAGGGGACGGTGCAGCAGCATCGCAGTCTCGCCAAGGTCTATGACTTCTACGAGCAGCCGCTCGGTCACGTGCAGTACACCATCGCCAAGTTCTACCGGATCGACGGTGGCAGCACCCAGAACAAGGGCGTTGCGCCGGATATCAGCTTCCCGACACCGGTTGCTCCGGAAGAGACGGGCGAAAGCCGTGAGTTCAATGCGTTGCCGTGGGACAAAATTGCCTCCGCTAACTACGAGAAACTCGGCAACTTCGCCAGCCTGCTGCCCAAGTTGCAGGCGGCGCACGATGCCCGGATCGCCAAGGATCCCGAGTTTGCCTATGTGATGCAGGACATCGCCGACTACAAGGAGGAGAAAGACAAGAAGTCGGTCTCCCTCAACGAGGCGGAGCGTGTTGCAGAGCAGGCGAAACAGGATGAGAAAGCGCTCAAACGTACCAACGAGCGTCTGGCACGTCTTGGCAAGCCGGCGGTGAAGAGTCTGGATGAACTGCCCGCTGATTTCGAAGCGCCCGATGAGTATCTCATCGAAGCGGCCAATATCACGGCAGATCTGGCCAAGGTCAGCAAACGCAGCTGACAAAGCGGCCTCCAATGCACAAGGGCGACTGCGGTCGCCCTTTCTTTTTGTCTGGCATATCTGACGTAATGCAAATTGTTTGACCCCGCCAGTTGGTTGTGACAGCCTCTTTCTCGCCTTTAACAAGCGTGGAAGCAGACAATAATGACCGATCACTCCCAGGCCATGACGGCCAAATATCGCCAGGATTATCAGGCGCCGCTCTACTGGATCGACACCATCGACCTCGATTTCCAACTGCAGGAGCCGCTGACCCAGGTCACCGCCATCACCCGCATTCGTCGCAACGGCGAGCACAATGCGCCGCTCGTCCTCGATGGTGAACAGCTGACCCTCAAGAGTGTTGCCATCGATGGCATTCCCTGTGACCACTACGAGCAAGGCGAGAGCAGTCTGACCCTGTTCAACCTGCCTGCCGAATGTGTACTGACCATCGTCACCCTGCTGGATCCGGCTGCCAACACCGCGCTGGAAGGGCTTTACAAGTCAGGCGATGCCTACTGCACCCAGTGTGAAGCGGAAGGGTTTCGCCGCATCACCTATTATCTGGACCGCCCCGACATTCTGGCGCGCTACAGCACCCGCATTACCGCCGACAAAGCCCAGTTCCCCTTCCTGCTCTCCAATGGCAACAAGGTTGACAGCGGTGATCTGGATGGCGGCCGTCACTTCGTGCAGTGGCAGGATCCTTTCCCCAAACCGAGCTACCTGTTTGCCCTGGTGGCCGGTGATTTCGATGTGGAGCGCAGCCACTACACCACCAAGAGCGGCCGCAAGGTGGCCCTCGAGATCTTCGTCGACAAGGGCAACCTCGATCGCGCCGGTTTTGCCATGGAGAGCCTCATCAACTCCATGCGCTGGGACGAGCAGCGTTTTGGCCTCGAGTATGATCTCGACATCTACATGATCGTTGCGGTGGACTTCTTCAACATGGGCGCCATGGAGAACAAGGGGCTCAACATCTTCAACTCCAAGTTCGTGCTGGCCAATCCGGCCACCGCCACCGATAGCGACTACCACGGCATCGAACGGGTGATCGGCCACGAGTATTTCCACAACTGGACCGGCAACCGCGTCACCTGTCGCGACTGGTTCCAGCTCAGCCTGAAAGAGGGGCTGACGGTATTCCGGGATCAGGAGTTCTCCTCCGATTTGGGCTCCCGCGGCGTCAACCGCATCAACAACGTGCGTACCGTGCGCGGCCCGCAGTTTGCCGAAGATGCCGGCCCCATGGCACACCCGATCCGCCCGGATGTGGTGATCGAGATGAACAACTTCTACACCCTGACCGTCTACGAGAAGGGGTCGGAAGTGATCCGCATGATGCACACCCTGCTGGGGGAAGATGCCTTCCAGGCCGGCATGCGTCTCTACTTCGAGCGTCACGACGGCTCGGCCGCTACGTGCGATGATTTCGTGCAGGCGATGGAGGATGCTTCCGGTGTCGATCTCGGCCGTTTCCGCCGCTGGTACAGCCAGTCCGGCACGCCGGAGCTGACCGTCACTGACGAGTACGATGCCGCCAGCGGTATCTATCGCCTCCATGTGAGCCAGCACACCCCGCCGACTCAGGATCAGCCGCAGAAGCTGCCGCTGCACATTCCCCTCGACATCGAGCTCTATGACCAACAAGGTGCCGTCATTGCGCTGCAATATCAGGGCAAGGCCATCGGCAACGTGCTCGACGTGCTGGAAGCAGAGCAGACCTTCGAATTCGATCAGGTGCCGGTCAAGCCGGTTCCCTCCCTGCTGCGGGACTTCTCCGCGCCGGTCAAGCTGCACTATGACTACAGCGATGAAGCGCTCGCCTTCCTGATGCGCTTTGCCCGCAACGAGTTTGCCCGCTGGGATGCCGCCCAGATGCTGATCAACAAGGCGGTCATCGAAGGGGTGGCACGGGTACAGCACGGGCAGGGGGTTGAGCTCTCCCAGACCCTGCTGGCAGCCTTTGTCGCCATTTTGGACGACAGCGAGCTGGATTTGGCCCTCAAGGCGGAGCTGCTGGCGCTGCCCGGTGAGGCAACCCTGGCCGAGCTGTTCGAGGTTGCTGATATCGACGCCATCCATCAGGTGCGCGGCGCGATCCACATCCGTCTTGCCGAGGCCTTTGGCGCGCGGCTGGCGGCTATCTACCAGAGCCTGCGTCTGAGCGGTTATCAGGTGGTGCACGCCGACATGGCCAAGCGGGCCCTCAAAGGGGTGGTGCTCGGCTATCTGGCGGCGCTGGACTCTGAGCATGCCGATGCGCTGGTGCGCGAGCAGTATGCAACTGCCGACAACATGACCGATACCCTGACAGCGTTGCAGGTGGCCAACGGCTATCTGTTGCCATGCCGCGCTGCACTGCTGGCCGATTTCGAAGGTAAGTGGGCTAAGGATGGACTGGTGCTGGACAACTGGCTGCGGCTGATTGGCAGCAAGCCCGCTGCCGATGTGCTGGGCGAAGTGAAACAGGCGATGAGTCACCCCACCTTCAGCATTCGCAACCCGAACCGGCTGCGGGCGCTGATCGGCAGCTTCGCCATGAGCAATCAGGTGCAGTTCCATGCGGTGGATGGCAGCGGTTACCGCTTCCTGACCGATCTGCTGATCGAGCTCAACGAGGTGAATCCGCAGGTGGCATCTCGCCTCATCACGCCGCTTATCCAGTTCAAGCGACTGGATGAGGCGCGCAAGGCCCTGATCCGCGCCGAGCTGACTCGTCTTGCCAACCTTGAGGGGCTGGCACGGGATCTGTTCGAGAAGGTAAGCAAGGCACTGCAGCAGTAAGTACCGACGGGGCAGGGGCGTGAACGCGCCTGCCCCTCATTGTGTGATTTGCCGTGTGATCAGGAGCAAGCGTGAAGCAGTTTACTTTTCGGCTCTCATTGAGCAGCGACGAGGTGATGCTGATGTATCAGGGCCATGCCAAACGGCTGGTGGTGCGCAGCGAACAGGGGCTGACCCTGGAACTTGGCATAGAAAAAATACGGCCCTTTGTCGCCATTAATGGTGTTCATGGCTACTTTCGGCTGAAAACGCAGGATGATTACCGCTTTATCAGTCTCGAACGCATAAATTAACAAAAATCGAACAGATTACCGACTGTTTATCTGCTTTGCGTCACTATCTATCCGGTAAACTGGCACAAAGGTAGTGGGAATTTCTGTATTTTTGGTTATTTACAAAATTTCTTACAGTTTAAGCCGTGATCTGCACCTTGTTTTTAACATCTCGTTAGCACCTATCCTCGCCTTCCCTTATCCAAGCCATTACACTTCGCAACAACTCTGCACCAGCGGGTAACCAGGGTGGTTGCCTCTGCGTCGGTGGTTAATGTCGTCCGATAAGGAATATAAAAATGGCATTGAAAGACGCCCCTACCTCAGTTCTGCTCGAAAACGTTCTCAGCCTGATCCATCAGAAGTTGCCCAAAAACAGTGCCTCGCTGGTCGAGCGCTTCGTTGCCAAGTTCTACGGCAACATGGCGAGCTCCGATCTGCACGATCGCAATGACAGCGATCTCTACGGTGCGGCCCTGAGCCTGTGGAATGCCCTCAATCAGCGTACCGGCACCGACCCCTACATCCGGGTCTACAATCCCGAGCTGACCCGTCACGGCTGGCAATCGCCCCATACCATCGTCGAGGTGATCCTGCAGGATTCGCCCTTCCTGGTGGACTCCATCCGGATGGCGCTCAAGCGGCTCAATATCACCGCCCACATGATGCTGCACCAACCGCTGCACCTCATTCGTGGCGCGGATGGCAAGATCGGCGCCATTCTGGAGCTCGACAACACCGACGGGCAGACCTCGGTTGAAACAGCATTCCTTATCGAGATCGATCACCTCACCAGCGAGGAGCAGATGGCCGCGCTGGCTACCGAGCTCAACTCGGTGGCCGGGGAAGTGGCGCTGGCAGTCGGCGACTGGCAGCCCATGCTGGCCAAGCTCAATGAGATCATCGACGAACTGCCCAAGCGCAAGCACCCGGTCAGCAAGGAGGAGGTGGCCTCCTGCGTTGCTTTCCTCAAATGGGTGGCTGCCCACAACTTTACCCTGATGGGCTATCGCCGCTACGACGTCAAGGCGGTGGAGGGGGATCACGAGATCCTGCCGCAGGCCAGCTCCAGCCTCGGTCTGATGAAGAACTCCATCAAGGAGGTGGGCCAGCGCCTTGGCAACATGCCGGCCAGCGCCCGTCACGCCGCCCTGAGCTCCGATCTGCTGATCCTCACCAAATCCAACAGCAAGTCCCGGGTACACCGTCCGGCCTATGTGGATTACATCGGCATCAAGCGCTTCGACGAGCATGGCAAGGTGATCGGGGAAGATCGCTTCATCGGCCTTTATGCCTCTTCCATCTACAACACCAGCGCGACCCAGATCCCGCTCATCAGCCATCGCCTCGAGCGCATAATGGCCGCCTCCGGTCACGAGAAGGGCTCCCACGCCTACAAGGCGCTGCTGAACGTATTGGAAACCTATCCCCGTGACGAACTGATCCAGGCCCGCGAAGAGGAGCTGTTGGCTACCGGCCTTGGGGTGCTGGAGATGCAGGAGCGGGACATGCTGCGGCTATTCGTGCGCCGGGATGTCTATGGTCGCTTCTTCTCCTGCATGGTCTATGTCACCAAGGAGCGCTACAACACGGCGCTGCGGATCAAGACCCAGCAAATTTTGCAGAAATATTTTGGCAGCAATGAAGAGGTGGAGTTCAACGTCTACTTCACCGAAGGCGTGCTGGCGCGGACCCACTACATAGTGCGGGTCAACAACAACAACGTGGATGTGGATGTGAACGAAGTACAGAATAACCTGATTGAAGCGGCCCGCAGCTGGGACGACAGACTCGACTCCGTGCTGCTTTCCCATTATGGCGAGGCTCGTGGCAACGAGCTGCGACGCCGTTTTAGCACCGCATTCCCTCGCGCTTACAAGGAGGATGTGCTGCCAGGCTCGGCCGTGGCCGATATCATGGCGCTCGATAACCTGAGCGAAGCCGAGCCGCTGGGGATGCTGTTCTACCGCGCGCAGGAGGAGGAGAACGACCGTCGGGTACGGCTCAAGCTGTTCCATCGCACCGAGCCCATTCACCTCTCCGATGTGCTGCCGATGCTGGAGAACATGGGGCTGCGGGTGATCGGCGAGACCCCGTATCAGGTACGCACTCCGGCTGGCGATCTGTTCTGGATCCTCGACTTCTCCATGTTGCTGCACGGCGAGCAGCCCTTTGATCTGGCCCAGAGCCAGCAGCGCTTCCAGCAGGCGTTTGCCGCCATCTGGAACAAGCAGCTGGAAGATGACGGCTTCAACCGGCTGGTATTGGGGGCGGGCCTCACTGGCCGTCAGGTCTCGGTGCTGCGCGCCTATGCCAAATACATGCGCCAGACCGGCGTCTCCTTCAGCCAGTCCTATATCGAAGAGACCCTGACCCGTTACCCTGATATCGCCCAGCTGCTGTTTACCCTGTTCGAGCAGCGTCTCGACCCGGCTGGCAAGCAGGATGCCAAAGCAGAAGCCAAGTTGCACGAGGAGCTTGCCACCAAGCTGGATCAGGTGGCCAACCTGGACGACGATCGCATCATTCGCCGCTATGTGGAGATGATCGACGCTACTCTGCGCACCAACTACTACCAGCTGGACAAGGCGAGCAACCTCAAGCCCTACATCTCCTTCAAACTGGCTCCCTCCAGCATTACCGACATGCCGCTGCCGCTGCCGAAATTCGAGATCTTCGTCTATTCGCCACGGGTGGAAGGGGTGCATCTGCGCTGGGGCAAGGTAGCCCGTGGCGGCCTGCGCTGGTCCGATCGCAAAGAGGACTTCCGCACCGAAGTGCTGGGTCTGGTGAAAGCCCAGCAGGTGAAGAACACCGTCATCGTGCCGGTGGGGGCCAAGGGCGGTTTCTACTGCAAGCAGATGCCGGTGGGGGCAACCCGCGCCGTCATCCAGGAGGAGGGTAAGGCCTGTTATCGCCTGTTTATTCGTGGCCTGCTCGATGTGACCGACAACATCATCGGCGGCGAGGTGATCCCGCCCAAATCCGTGGTACGCCATGATGAGGATGACTACTACCTGGTGGTCGCCGCCGACAAGGGCACGGCGACCTTCTCCGACATCGCCAACGAAATAAGCCTCGAATACGGTCACTGGCTTGGCGACGCGTTCGCTTCCGGCGGCTCGGTCGGTTACGACCACAAGAAGATGGGCATCACCGCCCGCGGTGCCTGGGAGTCGGTCAAGCGCCACTTCCGCGAGATCGGCGTCAACTGCCAGACCACCGATTTTACCTGCGTGGGGATCGGCGACATGGCGGGGGACGTGTTCGGCAACGGCATGCTGCTCTCCGAGCACACCCGGCTGGTGGGCGCGTTCAACCACATGCACATCTTCGTTGACCCGACCCCAGATGCGGCAAAGAGCTTTGTCGAACGCCAGCGTCTGTTCGATCTGCCGGGTTCCAGCTGGGATGACTACAACCGCGAGCTGATATCACAAGGGGGCGGCATCTTCCTGCGCTCTGCCAAATCCATCAAGCTGAGCCCCGAGATGCAGACCCTGCTCGGCACCGACAAGGCCAGCATGGCCCCGAACGAGCTGATCAAGGCGCTGCTTTGCCTCAATGTCGATCTGCTGTGGAACGGCGGCATCGGCACCTACGTGAAGAGCGCTCGTGAGAGCGATGGGGAAGTGGGCGATCGCAGCAATGACGCATTGCGGGTCAATGGTCGCGATTTGCGGGCCCGCATCGTGGGCGAGGGGGGTAACCTCGGCTTCACCCAGCTCGGTCGGGTGGAGTACGCCAGTCAGGGCGGTCGCATCAACACCGATTTTACCGACAACGTGGGTGGGGTGGATTGCTCCGATAACGAGGTGAACATCAAGATCCTGCTGAACCAGTTGGTGGCGGCAGGGGATCTGACCCTCAAGCAGCGTAACCAGATGCTCTACGAGATGACCGACGACGTGGCGCAGATCGTGATCACCAATGCCTATCGCCAGTCCCAGTCCATCTCGGTCACCAGCTTCCGTGGCTCTGAACAACTCAAAGAGCAGCAGCGCTTTATTCAGGGGCTGGAGCGGGAAGGCAAGCTCGATCGTGCACTGGAGTTCCTGCCATCCGATGAGGAGCTCTCCGAGCGGATGGCGGCAGGGCAGGGGCTGACCCGCCCCGAACTGGCGGTGTTGGTGGCGTACGGCAAGATGGTACTGAAAGAGCAGCTCAACTGCCCGGAAGTGACCGACGAGCCCTTCCTCGCCAACATGCTGGTCACCAGCTTCCCGGCCAAGGTACAGCAGCAGTTTGGTGCCCAGCTGGCCGATCACCCGCTACGCGGCGAGATCATCGCTACCCGGGTTGCCAACATGCTGGTTAACGACATGGGGCTCAACTTCGCCAGCCGGATGAAGGACGAAACTGGTGCCTCGGTCGCCGAAGTGGCCTGCTGCTTTGCCATGGCCCGCGAAGTGTTTGGCATGAACCAGCTGTGGCGCGATATCGAAGGGTGCGACAACCTGGTGGATGCCCAGACTCAGCTCGAGCTGATGTTCTACAGCCGCCGGATCGTGCGCCGTGCCACCCGCTGGTTCCTGCGCGCCCGTAATCGTAGCTGGAGCATCAGCGAGAACATCGCCTTCTTCCGTCCAGCGTTCGAGACCTTAGGAAAGCACCTCTACGAGGTGATGGATGAGAGCGAAGTGGCCGAGCATCGTCAGGCTGTCGCCAAGTGGATGGAAAAACAGGTGCCGGAGGCCATTGCCCGTCAGGTCGCCCATATGAGCAGCCTCTTCTCCAGCCTGGACCTGGCGCAGATTGCCGCGGAGCACAAGACCGATATCCTGCGTGCCGCCAATGTCTACTATCGCCTCGGTGCCAAACTGGATCTGCACTGGTTCCTCGACCAGATCAACCATCAGCCGGTCGGCAACCACTGGCAGGCGATGGCGCGAGCCTCCTTCCGCGAAGATCTGGACTGGCAGCAGCGCAGTCTCACTTCTGTGGTACTGGAAGGGTGCAAAGATCAGGGAGAATGCGCTACCATACTGGCCGACTGGATTTCGGAGCATGAGCAACTCTTGTCCCGTTGGACCCATATGTTGGCCGACTTCAAGACCACCAGTACTCACGAGTTCGCCAAGTTCTCGGTGGCCTTGCGAGAGTTGAACCTGCTCCAGTTGAATTGTCGGGCACTTTAATTGCCAGATTAAGGCATGAGACCGACATTACACCCAAAGCCCCGGCCAGTTGCCGGGGCTTTCTTTAAGGAGCAAAGATGTTGTACCCCATCACCAGGCATTTCCTGTTCAAACTCAATCCGGAACAGGCTCACGATCTCTCCATGAAATATTTGCCCCGCCTTCTCGGTACGCCACTCGATTGTTTCTTCCGCCAGAATTTGCCGAAACGCCCCGTCACTGTCATGGGGCTTTCTTTTGCCAATCCGGTGGGATTGGCGGCCGGTCTGGATAAAGATGGTGAGTGCATTGATGCGCTGGGCGCCATGGGATTTGGCTTTATCGAGGTCGGTACCGTCACCCCCAGACCCCAAAGCGGCAATGACAAGCCCCGCCTGTTCCGGGTTATTCCGGCAGAGGGGATCATCAACCGGATGGGATTCAACAACAAGGGGGTTGATCATCTGGTGGCCAAGGTAAAAGAGGCCAAATATCAGGGGGTCATCGGCATTAATATCGGCAAGAACAAAGATACTCCCATCGAACAGGGTAAGGATGATTACCTGATCTGCATGGACAAGGTTTATGATCACGCCGGTTATATTGCCGTCAATATCTCTTCCCCCAACACTCCGGGTTTGCGTTCGCTGCAATATGGTGAGGCGCTGGATGAATTGCTGGCCGCCCTCAAGGTGCGGCAGCAAGAGCTGGCCGCCCAATATAAAAAGTATGTGCCGCTGGCGGTTAAAATTGCCCCGGATTTAAGCCTTGAAGAAATAGATCAGGTGGCCGCTTCGCTGGTGCGTAATGGCATTGATGGGGTTATCGCCACCAATACCACCCTCGAGCGCGAGATGATTTATGACATGCCCCATGCCGGTGAAGCGGGTGGCTTGAGCGGTCGTCCGCTGCAACACAAGAGTACCGAGGTGATCCGCCATCTGGCCAAGGCGCTCAATGGTGCTCTGCCAATTATCGGGGTGGGTGGTATTGATAGTGCCATGGCCGCCCGTGAAAAATTGGCCGCCGGTGCCAGTCTGGTACAAATTTATAGCGGCTTTATTTATAAAGGGCCGGGGCTGGTCAAAGAGATTGTGACCAATATTTAAGAAATAGATGGCGGAGCCCTTTATTTGACGTTGCTGATTCCCTGCATATGGAATAAAGTCAACTGGTAATTATCAAGTAAGGGTTCCAACATGTTTATCCAACCGACCGATAGCTGGCAATGGCACTATGATGCCCAGAGTGACCGTCTGATGTTGGACCTGTCTGATAACATGTTATTTGCGACCGAGTATAAAGGGCGACAATTGGTGCCCAGTTCGTTTGCAGCCCAGCCTTTTTGTGTCGATGATGCAGCTCTCTATTATCAGTTGATGGATAAAGCAGCCGAACTTGAGTGGAGTATTCCTCATCAGGTTCAGTTGGTGCTTAATGCCATCGCGGTCAGTCGTTTTTATAAACCCCTGATGCCGCAAAGCTGGTTTTTTAGTGAACAGCATCCGCAAGTGATCCCGCAAAACGGTGATCTGGTCCTGATGAATACACCCCATGGTAACGGCGAATTTATGGTCATTGAGGCAGGGGAGCAGGCCAGCGTCTGTTTGAACCTCACAGCCGATCTGGTATTGACCACCAGTAAAACTCTGCCGCGTTTCGGGGTGATCAAGGTGATGAATAACCGGATGAAGCCGCGTATTACCGTGACCGAGCAATATCGTCAGGTCAGTTGATATATTTTCATCAATCGTTTTATCTCTGTGATTACACCGCTGTCTGTTTTTACTGTTGTCACCTCAATCGCGCCTCGTTTCTGATCCTTCATTGATCCGCGAACATCTTGCCCATTCTCATTGATCTTCATGGTTATGGCTCAGCTTCTCTTGAGGCTTGTTACATCCACTTGCACCTTGTGTTCTGACCCATGCAGTATCTTGGTATTCCGTGCTGCAAGCATGGTGCCTTCCTCTTGTTTCGTTCTGCTTGCGTAGTGCCTCCACCTCGCTATCAACACATCACTCACGGCAGCGATTTGCTTCATACGACATTTTATGCTTGAAACGAGAGCTATTCTCACTTACATTTTGTTATAACATAACAAAATGGAGTTGCCATGAAGCCTCATATTCATCCGGATTATCGTTTGGTGCTGTTCCATGACACGGCGGCAGATGCCTTTTTCCTGGTAGGTTCAACCATCAAGAGCGATCGCCGCTATACGTGGCAAGACGGGAAGGAGTATCCCTACGTATCGCTCGATGTTTCCAGCCAGTCGCACTCGTTCTATACCGGCAAGCAGAAGCAGGTATCGAGCGAGGGGAGTGTGGCCCGTTTCAACAAGCGCTTTGGCGCATTTTCAAGCAAGAAGGAGTCCTGAATGCAGGTCGTCTGTTCACTCAAATCCGCACGGGCGCGTCATCCCGATTGTCAGTTGGTGCGCCGTCGGGGCAAATTGTTCGTGATTTGCAAAAGCAATCCCCGTTTCAAGGCTCGCATGAAGTGATCCGCTAAATGATGTCTGGCCCCATGATCTCGCCATCGGGTAGTCATGGGGCCTTTTATCTTTTCACCACCTATCAATCTGTTTCCATCCTGCTGTTTGCGCCGACTTTTTCATGCTCCAGCCCGCCTGATGAGGTATAATGCGGGACTATTTTTATGGGTTCCCCGTGAGCGTGATGAAAGAATTTTTTGCAACCTGCCCCAAGGGGCTGGAAAACCTGTTGGCCGATGAGCTGACCAATCTTGGCGCAGAGCAGGTCCGTGAGACCGTGGCTGGCGTCCATTTCAAAGGCGAACTGGCGATTGGCTACAAGGCCTGCCTGTGGAGCCGTTTTGCTTCCCGCATCGTGCTGGTGCTCTCCGAATTCCAGATGAACGACGATCTGGATCTCTATCTGGGCGCCCACACCATCCCCTGGGAAGAGCACTTCTCCGGTACCTCTACCATCGCGGTGGACTTTACCGGTACCAACCCTGCCATTCGCAATACCCAATATGGCGCGCTGAAGATCAAGGATGCCATCGTTGACCGCTTCACCAAGCGCGGTCACGTGCGTCCGGACGTGGACAAAAAGTCGCCGGATATCCGCATCATGGCGCACCTGGGCAAAGGCAAGGCCAATATCACGCTGGACTTGTCAGGCCCGGCGCTGCACCAGCGTTTCTATCGTCAAGGCACCGGTGAAGCACCGCTCAAAGAGAACCTGGCCTGCGCCATGATTGCCCGTAGTGGCTGGGCCGGTGAGCCCATGATGGACCCGATGTGCGGTTCCGGTACGCTGCTGATCGAAGCGGCCTTTATCGCCGCCGATATGGCGCCAGCTCTGCGCCGCGAGCGCTTCGGTTTCGATCGCTGGCTGCAGCACGATAGCGAGCTGTGGCAGAGCCTGATGATGGAAGCACAAGTGCGCGCCAAACGTGGCATGCAACGTTGCGAAGTAAAATTGTTTGGTTGTGATGCCGACCAGCGTGTGCTGCTCAAAGCCCGTGATAACGCCAAAGCGGCCGGTGTGGCCCACCTCATCACCTTCAAGCAAGCAGATGTCACCAAACTGGAAAACCCGCTGCCGATGCCTGCCCCTGTTGTAGGGGAAGAAGGTCAAGGGGAGGCCCGCCAGGTCGGTATGCTGATCTCCAACCCGCCTTACGGCGAGCGTCTTGGCGAGTTCCCGGCGCTGCTGGAAGTGCATCAGGCCCTTGGCGATGCTCTGCGTCGCAGCTTCCAGGGGTGGAGAGTATCCATTCTTTCTGCCTCACCGGAGCTCTTGAGCTGTCTGCGCCTGCGCGCCGACAAGCAATATCGCCTGTTCAACGGCGCCCTCGAGTGTCAGCTGCGCAATTATCAAATCGCACTGGACTCCGTGGCCTCGCAAAAAGAAGTCGCACAGGACTTTGCCAACCGTCTGCGCAAGAATCTGAAAACCCTCGAGAAGTGGGCCAACAAAGAGGGCATCGATTGCTATCGCATCTACGATGCCGACTTGCCAGAATACAACGCTGCCATCGACCGCTATCAGGACTACCTGGTGGTGCAAGAGTATGCCGCGCCCAAGGACATCCCCGCCCAGAAAACCCGTCAACGTCTGCTCGACATGGTTCAGGCCGCCATCAAGGTGACCGGCATGGATGGCGAGAAGGTGATCCTGAAGGTGCGTGAGCGTCAGGAAGGCAAACAGCAGTATCAGAAGCTCTCCGAAGAGCAGCACCGGATGGAAGTGCAGGAGTACGGTGCCCGCCTGTGGGTCAACCTATACGACTATCTGGATACCGGCCTGTTCCTCGACCATCGTCAGACTCGCCGCATGCTGGGTCAGATGGCCAAGGGCAAGCGCTTCCTGAACCTGTTTGCCTACACCGGCAGTGCCACCGTGCACGCAGGTCTTGGCGGTGCCAGCGAGACCACCACAGTGGACATGTCCCACACCTACCTGAACTGGGCGCAGGACAACATGCGCCTCAACTCGCTGGTGGGCCGTCAGCACAAGTTTGTCCAGGCAGATTGCCTGAAGTGGTTGTCTGAAGCCGATGAGCAGTACGACCTCATCTTCATCGATCCGCCCACCTTCTCCAACTCCAAGCGGATGGACGAGAGCTTCGACGTACAGCGCGATCACCTGTTGCTGATGCAGCACCTGAAGCGCCTGCTGGCGGCGGACGGCACTCTGGTCTTCTCCAACAACAAGCGTCACTTCAAGATGGATCTGGCCGGTCTAGAGGCCACTGGTCTCAAGGCCCAGAACATCACCCAGAAGACGCGACCGAAGGATTTCGAACGTAACCAGCATATCCACAACTGCTGGATCATCACTCATGCGCCGGAGCAAGGCGAGGCGTGATGCTGACCCTGTTTCATACCGACAGTTGCCACCTGTGCGAGCAGGCCTGGGCGCTGGTGGAGGAGGCAGGCCTTGCCGCTACCACCTGCCAGTGCGACATCATGGATGATGAGCAGTGGCTTGCCGCCTATCGGGTGCGCATTCCGGTGCTGCGTGACGAGGCAGGCCGCGAGCTTGGCTGGCCCTTCACGCTGGTCGAGCTCAAGGGCTGGGCCGCACGTCAGGGGTGAGCGTGATTTGACGATAAAACGGGGGCAGACCCAGTCTGCTGCCCGTTTTTTTCATATGAAATAAGGAACATACATGGCTCTTTTAACATTGCACGGCGCATGTCTGTCGTTCAGTGATTTCCCGCTGCTCGACAATGCCGAATTGACCATCGAGCGGGGCGAGCGCCTCTGCCTGGTTGGCCGCAACGGGGCGGGCAAGTCCACTCTGATGAAGGTCATTGCCAGCGAATTGCCGCTGGACGACGGGCGTCTGGTGCTGCAGCAAGATTTGAAAGTGACCCGCCTTGAGCAGGATCCGCCTGCTTCCAGCGAGCTGACGGTGTTTGACTATGCCGCCGAAGGGCTGGCAGGGGTGGGGGAGCTGCTCAAGCAGTACCACCACATCTCCATGGAGCTGGCGAGCGATCCGTCAGACGCCAACATTCGCAAGATGAGCGAGTTGCAAGAGCAGCTCGATTATCAGAACGGCTGGCAGTTCGAGACCCGCATCAGTCAGGTGTTGACCCTGCTTGGTCTTGATTCTGACGTGACCCTCGACAGTCTCTCCGGTGGCTGGCTACGCAAAGTGGCGCTGGCCCGTGCGCTGGCTTGCGATCCCGACTTGTTGCTGCTCGATGAGCCGACCAACCACCTGGATATCGAGGCCATCAACTGGCTGGAAGATTTCCTCAAGGATTTTCGCGGCGCCATCGTCTTTATCTCTCACGATCGGGAATTCATCCACAAGCTGGCCACCCGGATCATCGATCTCGATCGCGGCGCCATCACCTCCTGGCCGGGCAACTACGACGAGTATCTGCAGGGGAAAGAGGAGTGGCTGCGGGTCGAAGAGCTGAAAAATGCCGAGTTCGACCGCAAGCTGGCGCAGGAAGAGGTGTGGGTGCGTCAGGGTATCAAGGCTCGCCGTACCCGTAACGAAGGCCGAGTGCGCGCCCTTGAGGCGATGCGGATGGAGCGTTCCCAGCGCCGCGAGCTGCAGGGCAAGGCCAAGCTGCAACTGGACGAGGTCAATCGCTCCGGCAAGCTGGTGTTCGAGACCGAAGGGCTGGGGCTGGATTTTGGCGATCGCACCCTGTTCAAGGGGCTCGATCTGCAAGTGCTGCGTGGCGACAAGATTGCGCTGGTCGGCCCCAATGGCTGCGGCAAATCGACCCTGATCAAGCTGTTGCTGGGTCAGCTTGAGCCGACCCGTGGCACCGTCAAGGGGGGCACCAATCTGGAGGTGGCTTACTTCGATCAGTACCGCGAGCAGCTCGATCCCGAGCAGACAGTGGTGGACAACGTGGGGGAGGGTAAGCAGGAGGTGATGGTGCGTGGCCGCTCCCGTCACATTCTTGGTTACCTGCAGGACTTCCTGTTCGAGCCCAAGCGGGCCCGTACGCCGGTCAAGGCGCTCTCCGGTGGCGAGAAGAACCGGCTGCTGCTGGCCAAGCTGTTCCTCAAGCCCAGCAACCTGCTGATCCTCGATGAACCGACCAACGATCTGGATGTGGAAACCCTGGAGCTGCTCGAAGAGCTGCTTTCCGACTACCCCGGCACCCTGCTGCTGGTCAGTCACGATCGTCGCTTCATCGACAACACAGTGACCGGCTGCTGGCTGTTTGAAGGGGATGGCCGCATCAGCGATTACGTGGGCGGTTATGCCGACATGATGGCGACCCGCGAACAGCAGAATGCCCAGCAACAGGCCAGGAGTGCACCGGTCAAGGCGCCCGAGCCGGTCGTTGCCGCCGCGCCAGAAGCGCCGAAGAAAAGCAAGAAGCTCTCCTACAAGCTGCAGCTTGAACTGGAAGGGTTGCCCGCTCGTCTCGAACAGCTGGAAGCCGAGTTGGATGCGCTGCAAAGCGAAATCAACCAGCCCGGTTTCTTCTCGTTGCCGGCAGATAAAACCCAGCCGAAACTCGATGCGCTCAATGCCGCTGAAGCCGAGCTGGAGCAGGCATTTGCTCGCTGGGAAGAGCTGGAAGGACTCAAAAATCAGGAGTAAGTTCCCTGTAATTAAAACTTAATCCAGTTCAGTGCCTTGTGTCACATAGCCCGGTTAGGGTGGAAGTTTTTGTTTGACCCAGTGCGCTCGCAGGAGTAAAGATGAAAGCGACCGATGCAGAATTGGTCGCTTTTTTTGTTCCACGAAGAGGGTCGTAGATGATGAAGAGACAGAAGCGGGACCGTCTGGAAAGAGCTCGTGCTCGTGGTTATCAGGCTGGCGTGGTCGGCAAACAGAAAGAAGCGTGTCCGTATCAATGCCTGGATGCCCGAGGGCATTGGCTTGGTGGTTGGCGTGACGCCATGGAAGGGCGGGGCTCAGGCCTCTTCATGAAGTAGCAGGTACTTCATCACTCATTACAAAAGGAAAGGGGCCGTTGTGGCCCCTTTGCGTTAATGCTGTTTTACCACCAATCAGAGAGATCAGAATGCGGTGGTATCTTTGAACAGGCCCACTTTCAGGTCGGTGGCGCTGTAGATCGGACGGCCGTCGACTTCGACCACACCATCAGCAATCCCCATCACCAGCTTGCGGTTGATGACGCGCTTGAAGGTGATCTTGTAGGTCACTTTCTTGGCAGTCGGCAGGATCTGGCCGGTGAATTTCACTTCACCTACGCCCAGAGCACGACCCTTGCCGGGGCCACCTTTCCAGCCAAGGAAGAAGCCAACCAGCTGCCACATGGCGTCCAGACCGAGACAGCCAGGCATCACAGGATCACCCGGGAAGTGGCAATCGAAGAACCAGAGATCCGGAGTAATGTCGAGCTCAGCCAGGATCTCGCCCTTGCCGTGTTCGCCGCCGTTGTCATTGATCTTGACGATGCGGTCCATCATCAACATGTTGGGGGCAGGCAGCTGACTGTTACCCTCACCAAACAGTTCGCCACGGCTGCAAGCCAGCAGCTCTTCACGGGTAAAAGAGTTCTTGCCCTGTTCGCACAGGGAAAGGCGGGCTTCCATGGTGGTATTGTCTACGGTCACGCGGTATTTCCTTCAAATGGGTCAAAGCCGGGCCAATTTAGCTTACAGTTGTTCGCTAAACAACTCCGATCACTTCATCAGCGGCCAAACAGGCGCCCCAGCAGGGATTGCAGCAGTCCGACTTTGGCAGTGGAGCCGTTCAACTCGTCCAACCGCTCCTGAATACGGCCAAACAGGGTATCAGGCATATCAGGCTCACCGGCGACACAGCCAGTCAGCAACTCGATGGCCTCTTCCACATGATCCACCGGGTGGATGTGGAACTGGCCTGCTTCAACCGCTGCAATCACCTCGTCAGAGAGGTTTAGCTGCTGGATGTTGGTGCCCGGCAAAATGATCCCTTGCTTGCCGGTGATGCCGTGGATTTTGCACACCCGGAAGAAGCCTTCAATCTTCTCGTTCACGCCACCAACGGCCTGCACATTGCCAAACTGATCGACCGCACCGGTCACGGCGAAGTGCTGATAGATAGGCTGGCGGGCGAGGGCAGAGAGCAGGGCACACAAGCCGGTCAGTGAGGCACTGTCGCCATCAATTTCGTGGTAAGACTGCTCGAACACCAGATTGGCCGACAGGGGGGAGGGGTTCTCTGCACCAAATTTGTTGGAGAGATAGCCGTGGATAATCATCATCGCCTTGGCGTGGATATGACCGGCCAGCTCCGCTTTGCGCTCGATATCCGCCACATCGCCATCACCAAGGTGTACGGTAGCGGTGAGGCGCACCGGCTCGCCGAAGTCATAAGGGTGACCGGAGACCTGAATGACCGACAGGCCGTTGATCTGGCCAATCTCTTCGCCATCGGTTTGCAGCAGGATCTGACCGTCGATAACCCCCTGATCTGACTGCTCAACCAGATAGTTGAGGCGGTAATCCTGCTCCTCCAGTGCGCCACGGATATGCTCGTCGGTGACCACATCAGATTCCAGCTCCCGGGCCAGACTGTCAGCCATCCGCATGATGGCGGAGAGTTGCACTTCGGAGAGCGACAGCCACTCCTGATGGTCACAGAGGCGGCTGGCATGACGACAAAGGGCGGCGAGGGCGGCTGGCGTGAAGTCCAGCAGACTCCAACGCTGGCGCAGCCAAGCCAGGTACTGCAGAAATTCCTGCAGATCCTCTTCAATATTCACCTCTGATACCAGATCCGCGCGCAGGAAGATGCGCTCGGACATATCCCGATCCAGCATCTGGAACTCGGCCACATCGAGTCGGTCACCCACCAGGATCAGCTTGAGCTTGATGGGGGTCGCTTCGGGTGCGAAGAAGGGGGTTAGGGTTTTCCCTTCCTGATAAGCGTTCCAGTCCAGCTCTCCTTTTTGCATGGCATTTTTCAGTTTGAACCAGAGGTGCGGCTGATCCAGCAGCTCGTCCAGTTGCAAAATGAGGTAACCGCCGTTGGCTTCGCGCAGCAGACCGGGCTCCAAAAGGTGCTGGTTGGCATAGACTGAGCCTTGCTCGGTCTGGTAGTTGATGGAGCCAAAAAGGGTATCCCAGTTGAGATCACGGCCATAAATTACCGGCGCTTCCTGCGCTTCGTGGTGGATCAGCAGGTTGATCAGAATGGGGTGCTGGAACTCCAGACCCAATGCCACATGAGCCGCCAGATCGGAGAGGAAATCATCGATTTTCGGATCATTGTTCTGCTTGCGCATGATGCGGGTTACGATCCGTTCGGCATCGAGATGGTGGCTCAACAGCTTGAGCAGCTCGCCAACCATTTCGCAAAACTCAACGCCGGTGCCCGGTTGCAGGCGCAGCCAGATAGGCTTGTAGGGGTTGTTCAGATTCTCGGTGTAGCAGAGATCAAACAGGTCACCGTCCTTGCCATTGGAGTCGGCAATCAACGTTTGGCAAACGCCTTCGTAATCTGCGCCGGGAAACCCGTTGAGCAGCATGACCGGACAGTCACCATCAAAACTGGCAAGACGTTTGATGCCGGAAATGGCTCTGGGTTGCAGCGCAGCAAAGGGGATAGGTTCAAGCTCGCTAAGCTTGGTGAACTGTTCAATCGCAAAAGCGGGTTTTAATTGTTCTGATGTTAATTCAGCCACTTAAGACATCCGGTCGAAGATAGGAGCAATTGTTGCCATTATACACAGTTCAATAAGTGGTGACAGGAAACAAGATACTTAATTTAACATAATATACATTATACGCAGTATTGGTTAAGGGTAAAACAGAGGGGCCGGAAGGCCCCCAATTCAAAATCACGGCAGTCTATAGCGCCACGAGCATTATCACCAAGTTTAAACAATGTTCGGCCATAGCCATATAGTTCCTGATTTTCTTCCAGTTTCGGCAGGATACTTGGGAAGGTCCACTCTACGGGCTTTCCGCCCAGTTCGGGATTGAACCATACGCAGCAGGTATCATTGCTCTCCTCATCATTCACCGGCTTGACGGTTATCCTATAGCCACCGCCTGAAAGTGTCACAACTTGACCAGGATAGAAGTATTGGAATCTTTGCATCACTACGCCTTGTTACGCTAATAGCTCTAGCTTAATCAGTATCAAAATGACAATACAGCAAGCAATGAACCTTCACAGAATGCCATAAGGCTCGCCACTAAGAAGATCAGCGCTGGCCGGAGAAATGCAGCGTGCGAGATGCTATTACCACGAAGTTCTTCCGGAACTCGCTGTAGTTTCTCTTCATTGAACAACTGCAATTGCGTTAGGTAGGCACAAACCATCGATAGTCCACACGTTACCAATCCGAACAAGAATGCCCCCATGGAACAACGTATGCCTATTGGCGTGGTTACATCGGTTTTTGCAGCTACATTCCCCAAGTAAGCCAAAATGGCAACCGCTGCTCCTCCATTTGCTAATGCACAGAACTTGAAAGCCTCGACGGAAATCGTGATGAGCGACTTATAGGTTTCGTTCAAATGCCAATCGTCAGACATGCCATTGTATCCATTGATATTTATCTAGAATCATTTTGACTCTATCGTCTTGCAGGCTGGGGTTTCAAGGTGTCGATCAGTTCCAGGGTCTGTCGGTGAATTATGGCGCCATCGGGCAGCCCTAAAATTGCTCGCCGGGTTGGATGGCTCTGTTAGCCATAGTCTATCGGCGCAACCTCGCGATGTGCAGCATGGAGGACATCAGACATTTTTCCAGGGCTGACCCGTCGCACCAGATCGGCCAGACTCAGCACGTCCCCTTGGCCATCAGCTCCTCGAGGGTTGTGACCCGAAATGGTGAACGTTCTCCCATTTATTTTTCTCTCTTCTGGTGTGGGCCTACTCTGTGAGACATGTTGAAGGTCAATTTTGACCTTGGTTTCACAAATGATGCCGATAACCCCATTTATCGGCATCACCATCCTAGTCCTTATCAACGTTGTTTTGCTCTGAGCTATCTGGAGCGGCTCTCACGAACCTGACCTCATTACGCTTATAAATATGAAAGTCAGGATGTTTTCCTTCGTGTATATCTTCAATAAGCCTTTACGAGGGCCTGTCCCCCGCCCAGGAATGGTGTAGGTTTGGTTTTCGCCGTTCTTCCCATCTTGTTACCACGAATATTCTTTGCCACGTGCATCCCCTGTTTGAGCACCATGCTTCATACGGATATTTATGCGGTTCTGGCGAAAAAAGAACTCAATGATAACAACCTTGCCTTGTGAGAGATAATGCCCCTCCCCTTTGGTTTGCGTGAGCATGGTGGGGGTGAGCTGTAGAGATAACAAGATATAGCAATCGCCCCCTCCCAGTGGTCGATATTCTGAAACCACAAATGTCGTATTTTGAGACAAGCGTTCACTATTAAAATGCTTGAACAATATGTGTATTGGGCTCCCCTTTTCACAGTGGGCAGCCATTGCACTCACTCCGATTGACAGGCATATGTTGTAAAATGACGTGGTTCAAGGTGATGCCATTCCATTTCTTTACTCTTCGTTATCTCTCACTTGTGTGCTTTTATCGCAATCTGTCGAGCGGTTTTTGCTGTGCACTCTCATGGCGTTCGCTTTGGCTTGTGTGCAGGTATTTGGAGGTAGTGTCGATACTGTCGTGGCCCGCATCAGCTTGTACGTGGGAAAGTGGTCGGCCGTTGAGGTTGATGTCATGAGTGATCCCGGTATGGCGAATAGCGTGGGGAGAGAGTTGCCGCATTTCGGCACCATCCTGATAAAAGCCATCCAGCTCGGCAAGTTCGGCACCTTTGGTTATCACCGCTTGTATCAGCTCACGCAGCTGACGTATCCCTAAATTGGCATTAAGTTCTCCCTGCTCCCGGCCGTGGGCTGCCGCTTTATGACGGATAAAAAGCGGAGTCTGCTCGTTGGGTGCCGGCAAGGGCGAGAGTCCCAGAAACGTGCGATAACGTTCGAGTGCTTGAAGCAGCGCCTGTGAAACGGCAACAGTGCGGCGCTTGCCCCCCTTGCTACTGGGTATGTAGTAACCCCAGACGCCGGTTTTGCGATCCCGCCTGAACTGCCCCATCACAGGGGTAAAGCCCGGCCGTGCTGCAACCTCAGAGATCCGCAGATAGCAGGCGTACATCAGAATGGTGAGAAAACGGCTGCGCTCGTGCTGCTCCGGATGGTCGTTGGCAAGGGTATCGGCGGCCTGCATCACGTATGACCACTGCAACTCGCTGAAGGCCTGCACCTGATCATCGGCCTCCTGCTGTTGCGGCCGTTTGACCCGCTGCAGTAGCAGAGCGGGATTCCTGTCCATGTACTCCTCCTGGATCAGGAACTGGAAGAAGGCCGACAGGATGGCGAGCTTGGTCTTCATCGCCTGCTCGCTAAGACGGTAGGGCAAGGTGCGGCCCAGTTCCCGCTTGCCCAAAAACGGTCGCCATTGCGGATTGGGCAACCGCTCCCCCCACTCCTTGTCTAGGACAAATTGCGCCACGTTGCGATAGGCGATTAACTCTTCAGGTGGCGACTGACAGTAGTCGAGATAGCGGATCATGATGCGGCGAGTGAGATCTTTCGGGCTGATGGCCGCCTCGCAAAAGCACCAGTGCAAAAAGGTGGTCAGTTCGCTGCGATAGGTTTTGTAGTTGTTTTCGCTGTTGCGCTGCTCCAGCAACCAATCGACCGCCAGCTCGTAAACCAGCCCGGCATCGGGCACATCGTTGAGGCTGAGGTTGGCAAGGTACTGATTGACCTGCGGGTTGCCAGCTTCCAGATAGATAAGACTGTCAAACAGCGGCATGGCCGGCGGCAAGGATAATGGGTGTTGAGTCATGGTGTTGCTTGTTGATGATGAATCGATATGTGCCTGTGAGCCGAGATGATAAAAAAGGGCTCGTGATAGATGAATGCGGCTTCTGCTAGTTTTTGTTCTGTCTCTTGTTATTGCTGATTGAGGTCACCGGGAGCGATCTGGATAACGATCTCTCCACTGTTTGCTCATTATTTCCTCATAGATCTGGCTGGTTTCGCTCAGTTGTGTACGCTATTCAGTTATGCATGGGATATGCATCTTTGTTAAAAAATTCTCGGGATAAATAGCCGTAAAAATGGATTTAAATGCAATTAAAGTGAATGGTGTGAGCTATTTATCCCGAGAAATAGCAGGTCTGTGCAATCAGGCAACCTGTTTGAGTGGCTTCTCCTTGCGCTTGGCCGCTGGAGCCTCTTCTTCCTTCGTGCCTGCCTGAACCTTGCCGCCACGCAGCAGGGTTTGCAGCACATCACGCTGCTCTGCCAGGTAGAATGCCAGACTCTCTTGCTGCTCTGGTGCCAGCTCGATCGGGGCGCCAGCCAACAGAGTCATCAACTCGTCGGCCGTATCCAGCAGCTTGTCATAGGCATCGGCCTCTTTTTTGCTGGCAAAGGTCATTTTTTCCACTCCCCCACGAACAACCACATATTTGATCTCGACAGCCATGATGGCCTCCTCTTGGTGATAATGGATAGAGTATATGTATGGATATACAGCATTGCAAATAGCCTCACCGGAAAAGAGTTCGCCGGGGTTTAGCGACAAAAGCCGCGCTGGATCAAGCTGTCTCAAAGTGTCATTTGACTTCCACGTCAGACTGGTCGGAACATGGCCTTATGACGATCGTACGACACCTGTTTATCCTGCTGATGGTAGAGGTGCTGCTCCTTGGGAGTATCGCCCACTTGGTCGTGGGACTCCCCTGGTTGCTGACCCTGCTGTTTGTGGTGTTTTCCCTGCTTGGGTTGCGCTGCCTGGTGGTGCTCGGTAGCTGGCTGTTTACCCGCTTCTACCCCTCCCCGGCTATCGGCCTTTGGCGCAGGGTGAAGATGATGGCGCAGGAGATGCTGGCCTACCTCTACACCTTCACCTTGTTGCTACCGTTTGAGCCTTTGCTGATGGCACCCGATCGGCTGCGTCCATGCCAGCGCCCCGTATTGCTGGTGCATGGTTACGGTTGCAGTCGCGGGATCTGGCGCACCCAGCGCGCCCGACTAGAGGCTGCAGGCCATGTGGTCGCCACCATTACCCTGATGCCACCATTTGGTCATATCGATGAGATGGTGCCGCTGCTGGCCACCCGGATTGACGACGTGCTGGCGCAGACTGGGGCTGACAAGCTGGTGCTGGTCGGTCACAGCATGGGCGGACTGGTCTGCCGCGACTATCTGGCTATCCATGGTGGTGACAAAGTAGAGCGCCTGATCACGCTGGCAACGCCCCATCAGGGCAGTCAGCTGGCCGCCCTTGGGCTTGGGGCCAATGCCCGCGAGATGGAGCCAGGCTCCGGCTGGTTGCAGCGTTTCGCTTCGGTGCCGCTTTGCGTACCCGGCATCTCGGTGCGCACCAGTCACGACAATGTGGTGATGCCGCAGGAGCGGCAACGATTGGCGGGAATGGAAGATATCGAGTTGCCTGCCATTGGCCATCTCTCTCTGCTCTATTCCCGCCGTACGACGGATCTGCTGCTTGAGTTGTTGTCCCGAGTCTGACCCTCCTTAATCGTTCTTCAACTGCTATTCCAAATAAAACAGGGGCCTGATTGCTCAGGCCCCTGTTGATCTCTTTATCGCATCACCCGGTTAGAAGTGGATACCCTTGATCAGGGTCGAGACGGCAACCTGATCGGCGGTGGCCTTGGATTTGTCGCCATCCTTGGGGTCGGCAAAGGTGCGGAAGCTGGTGTTCATGATCACCTGGGCGACGCGCGGCGCCAGAGCGTGAACCACCTGACCGAACACCCCGAGGCGAGTGGCCAGACGAACGTGCTTGTTGATGATGGTATCGCATACCAGATCGGCCGCTTCTTCCGGCGTCATCATCGGTACCTGCTCATAGACCTTGGTCGGTGCGACCATCGGCGTTTTCACCAGCGGCATATTGATGATGGAGAAGCTCACCCCTTTATCGGCAAACTCGGAGGCGGCGGTACGCACCCAGGCATCGAGGGCTGACTTGGAGGCAACATAGGCGGAGAAGCGCGGCGCATTGGTCAACACCCCGATGGAGGAGATGTTGATGATGTGCCCTTTTTTCTTCTCGATCATGGTGGGCAGCACCCCCATGATCACCTTGAGCGCGCCAAAGTAGTTGAGCTGCATGGTGCGTTCAAG
Organism: Aeromonas sp. Y293-4; assembly: GCF_027705905.1. NCBI lineage: Bacteria > Pseudomonadati > Pseudomonadota > Gammaproteobacteria > Aeromonadales > Aeromonadaceae > Aeromonas > Aeromonas sp. Y293-4. The sequence continues at coordinate 44,756 of NZ_JAPDCI010000007.1, forward strand.
ATCGTGGAAGCGATCGAAGGAGTCCTCGATGGAGCGGCGGATGGATCGGCCGGCATTGTTGACCAGAATATCGACGCCGCCGTGATCGGCCACGATGCGAGCGGTGATCTCCTCGGCCTGCGCCAGATTGGAGAGATCCCCCTGATAGATCTCGATGGTCAGCCCCAGCTCGGCAAACTCAGCTTTAGTCTCGGCAATCTTCTGCTCGTCGCGGGCGATGGTAACAACGTTGGCCCCCGCCCCCGCCAGCTTGCGTGCGGTTGCACGACCAATGCCGGAGGTGGCTCCGGTCACCAGCACTACCTTGCCCTCGACCCGACCACGCAGGGAGCGATCGATGAAGAGTTCGGGGTCGAGATGACGCTCCCAGTAGTCCCACAGCCGCCAGGCGTAGCTGTGCAGCGGTGGCACTTCGATACCGGTCCCTTTCAGTACCCGTTGGGTTTCGCGACTGTCGAAACGGGTGGGATAACTGATAAGGCGGAACACATCCTTGGGTAGACCCAGATCGGCGATGGCGGCATCGCGGATGCGGCGCACCGGCGCCATGGTCATCAGCATGGCGGTCAGGTGGCGGGGAATGAAATTAAAGAGAGAGGCGTTGATGCGGATCGCAGGCTCCGGCGCATGGGCGGCGCGGGAGAAGGTGCTCAGCATGTCGCCGACCCGCATCGGGTTGGGGTCGGTCAGGTGGAAGGTCTTGTTCTCCTCGCCCTCCTGATGGGCAATATGCACCATGGCATCGACCACAAAGTTGACAGGCACTATGTTGATGCGCCCGCCCTCAACCCCGATGGCGGGCATCCAGGGCGGCAGCAGGCGACGCAGCTTCTGGATGGTCTTGAAGAAGTAGTAAGGGCCGTCAATCTTGTCCATCTCGCCGGTATTGGAGTCACCTACAACGATCCCCGGTCGGTAGACCCGCCACGGAATAGTGCACTCGTTTCGCACAATCCCTTCCGCTTCGTGCTTGGTCTGGAAGTAAGGCATGTCGAGGTGTTCGGCCTCATCGAACATGTCCTCGCGAAACAGACCGTCAAACAGGCCCGCTGCAGCGATGGAGCTGCAGTGATGGAACTGCCCCGTTCCCAGCCGCTCGGCAAGTTGAACAGCCTGACGGGTCCCTTCGGTGTTGACCTGCTGCTGGATCCCGGCCTTGGCGTTCAGATCATAGATAGCAGCCAGATGGAAGAAGTGGTCTATCTTGCCGATCAACTGTTCCTGTATCTCGACCGATACCCCCAGCAGCGGTTGCGTCATGTCGCCAAAAACCGGGACTGCGCGCGATTCATCCACATTCCAGAATGCAAATAACTCCGGCAATTTATCCTGATGAGAGGCGCGCATCAGAAAATAGACGATACAGTCGGGATGCTGTTGGAATAACTTTTTGATCAATCGACGCCCGATAAAACCACTACCGCCAGTAATGAAATAGTTCATAAAGAGAATCCTGCTACTGATTAGGGTGTTACTAGGTTGTTAGATATATCACGATTCATATGGGAATCCGCAATTTGATTGTCGGTTCGTGAGCAAACCCTAATTTCGGTGGTGTGCCTGTTCCGTTATTAGGTAGAACCCTCTATTTTTTGTCCCTAGACTGAAGTTGAAAAATCAGTAATGCCACAACCCGATTGCAGTTTCGTTGTCGCCATTACATTTAACTGTCGTTATTCAAGGAGAAGATCATGGCTAAGAAATTGAAAGCGCTGGCAGGGTCAGTGACCGACAACCAACTCACCTCCACCATCAAGGAGTCCACCCAGCAGATCTGGTTGGCGGGTCTGGGTGCCTATGCCAAGGCGCAGGAAGAGGGTGGCAAGATCTTTGAAGCCCTGGTGCAGGAAGGTGAAGCGCTGCAAGCAAAAACCCGTCAGAGCGCAGATGAGAAGATTGCCGCTGTGACCGACAAGACTGCCAATACCTGGGGCCGTCTGGAGCAGGTGTTTGAAGATCGCGTGGCCCGCGCTGTGGCCAGCCTCGGCATTCCGACCCGTAAGGATATCGACAAGCTCTCCAAGCGCATGGCCGAGCTGACCGACGTGGTCCAGCAACTGCTGGATGCACAGGAAGAGGAAGCCCCGGCCGCAGAAGCCAAACCGGCTGCCGCCAAAAAGCCCGCTGCCCGCAAGCCTCCGGTAAAGAAGGCACCGGTAGCCAAGGCTAAAGAGGCCGTAGTTGAGCAGGCCGCCGATCTCCTCTCCGCTGCGGAAGATGCGGTGAAAGAGGTGAAGGCCAAAGCAGAGAGCGTCCTGCCCTGATCCCTCGCGGTGACGGAAGGTGATTGATACCGGCCCATGCCCTGCGCTGGGCCGGTCTTGTCATGGTGAATGTCATGGATAGAGAGGCGACGCTATGAGTACCATCGCAATTGCCCTTGCTGGCGGCGGGCCGCTCGGCGGCATCTACGAGATCGGTGCCTGTGCTGCCCTCTCTGACAGCATCAGTGGCTTGCGCCTTGACCATGCCGATATCTATGTCGGCGTCAGTTCGGGGGCCGTGGTGGCATCAGCGCTGGCCAACGGCATCTCGCCGGCTAAGCTGGTGCGGATCCTGCTCAGCGATGATTCGGGGGAGATGTTTGACCCGGCCACCTTGCTGCGCCCCGCCTTTCGTGAATATGCCGACCGCCTGACCTCGATCCCGCCACTGGCGTGGCAGAGCCTGACCTACTATCTGGCGGCGCCCTGGAAGCGGAGCCTGTTTGAGTCGCTGCAAGGGCTCTCCAAGGCCATTCCGACCGGACTGTTCGACAACCGCGGGGTGGATCGTACCCTGACCCAGTTTTTCTCTCGTCCCGGCCGCAGCAACGATTTTCGCCAGCTGCGCAGCCGACTGTTTGTGGTCGCTACCGAACTCGACACCGGTCATCCGGTTGCCTTTGGTAGCCCGGGGCTCGATGACGTGCCCATCTCGGCGGCGGTACAGGCGTCAGCCGCTCTGCCCGGCCTCTTCCCCCCTTCATTGATTAACGGGCGTTACTATGTGGACGGGGCGCTGATCAAGACCCTGCACGCTTCGGTAGCGCTGGAAGAGGGGGCGGATCTGGTGTTCTGCATCAATCCGCTGGTGCCCTATGATGCGGACATGGCCGCCGGCGCGCCGACCAATCTGGTGGACAGCGGTCTGCCGGTGGTGCTGGCCCAGACTTTTCGCGCCATCATCCACTCCCGCATGCATGTGGGGATGGATCGCTACAAGCACCAATATCCCGACGCCGACGCCCTGCTGTTTGAGCCCTCTTCTGCCGATGGTGAGATGTTCTTCACCAATGTATTCAGTTACCGGGATCGCCGCCGTCTCTGCGAGCACGCTTACCAGCATACCCGCCGCGATCTCTGGCAGCGTCGTGACGAGCTGGCGCCGGTGCTTGCCAAGCATGGCCTCGAGCTCAATCTGGCCGCGCTGGCCGATGAAGATCGCACCCTGCTGGCCCCCGGCCTTGGCTCGGTTGCCGCCCTCGACAAGTCGCTGGAGCAGCTGCAGCACTGGCTTGCCAAACGCTATCGCCACGGCGTGCGTCGTTCATCACCAAAGGAGTAGCATGGATCGCAAACCCAAACGCCGTACCCGGGAGCGGATCCTGACCACTGCCCTCGCCTGCTTCAATCGACAAGGGGAACCCAGCGTCACCACCTCGGCTATTGCGGCCGAGATGGAGATCAGCCAGGGCAATCTCTACTACCACTTCCACAACAAGGAGGAGATCGTCAACGCCCTGTTCTGCGAATTTGAACAGCAGATGGATCGCCTGCTGGAGGCGGTCAGCACCCCGTCCGATGAGCCAGAAGATATCTGGCTCTTTCTCCACCTGATGTTTGAAGCTATCTGGCAGTACCGTTTCCTCTACTACGATATCGCGACCCTGATGAGTGGTTATCATCAGGTGGAGCAGCGCTTCTCCGCCCTGCTGCGCCGCAAGGAGCAGACCGCCATCGCCATTTGCAACCATCTGCAAACGGTCGGGCTGATGGAGGGCACGGCGCAACAGATGCGCACGCTGGCGGCCAATGTGGCGCTGGTGGGCACATTCTGGATCTCTTATCAGCGGGCACTGCACCCCAAGGCGGACGCCGATATTGCCCTCGGCGTCTTTCAGGTGATGCAGCTGGTCGCACCCTATTTGCGGGCCGATGCTCGCGCTCATCTGGGCGCCCTCGCCCACCACTACACCGACAAGGTTTGATTCACATGCTACAGGGAGAACAAGCATGACCACTTCACAACTCGAATTTGTCCCCTTCCCCTACGCGGATGCGGCTTATGACTATGCTGGCCAGAAGCTGGCGGACAACTGGGATCGTCTCCATCAGGGGGATGCCGAACCCTGGCCCGAAGATGAACAGGTACAGGATGCCTGGCGGGCCTATCATGCCGGGGATTTTGCCCGGGCCGTCGCCCTTGGCGAAGCGGCCGGTGAGGAGGGCCTCAATGTGGCGAACAAAGCGCTGGTGATCCATGCCAGCTATCTGCTGGAAGACAAGTATGCCAAGCGCGCCGCCTTCGAGCGGGCGGCCAGCCATGCCGAGAAGCTGCAAAAACGCCAGCCCAAGAATGCAAATGCCTGGTATTTCCACGCGCTGGCCCTCGGTCGCTACAGTCAGGTCATTTCCATCTCCAAGGCCCTCTCGCAAGGAATTGGCGACAAGATCAAGGCAAACCTTGAGAAGGCGCTGGAGCTGGCGCCAGATCACGCCGAGGCCCATATTGCCTTTGGCGCCTGGCACGCCGAGATCGTTGACAAGCTGGGGGCCATGATCGGCGGCCTCACCTATGGCGCCAAGAAGGAAGAGTCCGAGCGTCACTTCAAGGAGGCGCTGGCGCTGATCCCCGACTCGGCTATCGCCCGCATGGAGTACGCCAACGCTCAGGTGATGCTGCACGGCAAGAGCCGCCTGAAAGCCGCCGAAGCCCTCTATGCCGAAGCGGCCGAGTGCGAACCCATGGATGCCATGGAGCGCCTCGATGTGGAGGCGGCGCGGGAAGAGCTGGAGGATTAACCGCTATTCCCACTATTCATAGATAACAAAACAAGAGGCCAACCCGCGGGTTGGCCTCTTTTTATTGGGATTTTTACGTATCGGATCAACCCAGCAGCGCATCAAGGCCGTTCGGGTCGAACAGCAGCTCAGGCTCCAGCAACACCAGCAGTAACAGTTGTTCAAACTCCACGGCGAAGCGGTCGACAACCTGATCCGGGTCAGGTACCAGCTTCTTGTCGGTGATAAGGCCCAGCTGCACCTTGTGATCGTAAGAGAGGATGGAGACGCCGACGCCGATATCCCCCGATTGCGGCACCCAGAACAGCGGCTGACGCAATTTTGCTCCAGCCAGATAGAGGGTCTGCTGCGGGCCGGGCACATTGGTGATCACCGCGCTGGCCTTGGCCGTGAGCAGCTCGACGGCCTGCTGCTGCACCGCATTGGGGGCCATGCCAAGGGCATGTAACAAGTTGAGCACTACCACGGGTTGTAGCGAGGTGCGCAGCGCCTGCATTCGGTCACGTACGGTATAGAGCCGCTGCAACGGGTGTTCAACATCCAGTGGCAAGTCCAGGGCCACCAGCCCGAAGCGGTTGCCAAGTGCCCCCTCATCGTCCGGTGCACGCATATTGACTGGCACCAGGGCGCGGATCTTGACCTTGTTGGCATCATCCCCCTTCTCCTGCAGGTAGTGGCGAAACGCCCCTGCGGTGGCGGCGATCAGCAGATCGTTGACCGAGCAGCCCAGTACCTTGCCCACTGCCTTGATATCCGGCAGATCAATTTGCTCCGACCAGGCCACCCGCTTGGTGCTGGTGGTCTTACCCCGCAGGCGGCAGGGGGAGTCATCACCGAGGGTGGCGATATTGCACAGCTCGCTCGCCAGATCGCGCCCGGTCTTGAGGTAATCCACCGCCTTGGTGGGATGGGTGACCACTTCGACATATTTGGACCAGAGGCTACCGGTCAGCTTGAGACCGGCCCGCACCAGCCGGCTGCCCTGGTGGCAATCCTCCTCATCCTCGTCATCGCTGTCATCCAGTGGCTCCGGTGACGGTGGTCGCGGCGCCCCTTCCGGTGTGTTATCCATCATGGTCAGCATGGCTCGCACCAGCGAGAAGCCGTCGCCCATGGCGTGGTGAATGCGCACCACCAGCGCTTGCCCACCCAGCGAAGTGTCGGTCAGGTGCATATCCCACAGGGGGCGCTGGTGGTTGAGCGGCGTCGAGGCGAGATCGGCCACCAGCTTCTCCAGCTCCAGCTTGCCCGCTTCACCCGGCAGGATCACTCGCTTGAGGTGCTGATCGAGATCGAAATCGGGATCATGGCGCCAGTAGTAGGAGCCCCCCTCCAGCACGGCCCGCTGGTGGAAACGGGGTTGCACCGAAATGGTATGGCGCAATCCGGCCCGCAGACGCGTTTCATCAAGCTCTCCTTCAAACATCAGGACACCGATGATCTGCATCAGGTTGTTGGGTCTGTCCATGCGTAACCAGGCGGTATCGACGCAGGAGATAAATTCACTCAGTGGCATGGTTGTTTCCCTACAAAATGAATTTACCGAGGCGGCAAATTGCTCCTTCCCTCATATCCGGATGAGGGCTTGATGCAATCAGAATGACTTTAATGAGTGCCGACTCGAAATATGAAATAAAGATGAAAGATTACTTACAAATAGAATCGAGACCTCGCTGGATAATAAATCTGACAAACCACATGGCTTGCAAACTTATTTCAAACAGCCATCGTTTACAGCTGGTTTATTTAAAACCAGTGCAACGAAGAGTTTCAAACACGTTTGGGGCAAGGTAAGCGATTGTCGACATAATCGAGGATCTCCTGCTCCAGCACGCTGCGTACTGGCAACAGCATCAAACCAAGATGCACTTCCAGTTCCAGGGTATCTTCGTCCAGGGTGAGAGTGCCATGTACCCCTGAGCCGCGAAAGCGTAGCTCGGTCTCCTCTTCATCCGCCCATTCGCAATCGAGTTGATAGCTCTCGCTCATGTCCGCAGCGATGGCTTCGGCCGCGATCCGGGCGGCGGCCAGTCCCAGCGGATGCTGACGGCTGATCTGGATGGTAGAGAGTGCGCTGCTGCCAGCAAGCGAGTTGAAGAACATGGTCGTTACTCTGGGTCATAAGTTAGTTATTGATATTAAACACATGTTCACAACAAATGAAAGGATGGTTCACATAAATGGGACTCACTTAACAGAGTCGAGAGGGATGCAGGCCATCAGCGGGGCATGGCATTTATTCCCTCCCCCGTGCGCGCTACACTTGTCACGGAACGATCAGCAAAAGCTGCTTGTTTTTCATTCACTTGTATCTTCGTATCACCGAATCCCCATCAATGGGCCCAAGGCCAGAGAGCTGTAGATGACGCATCAAGAACATGCCCACGACGACGATAGCACCCTGGGTCGGCTCTACCGCCAGCTCAAGCGGGTTGCAGCCTTGCGCGAGCAGATGCGTGCTCACCCGGAGGATCTGCAGGATCGGGATCGGCTACGCCAGTGGCAGGCCGACCGGTTGGGGCGAACCCATCGTGATCTGCTGGAGAGTGACCGCTACGGCCCGGCGGCCGAGTTTTTCCTGACCGATCTCTATGGCCCCGGGGATTGCGCCCGCCGCGATGCGGACGTGATGCGGGTGATGCCAACCGCCGAGCGGCTGTTGCCGGAGTCCGGCCTCAAGGTGCTGGCGCAAGCGATCGAGCTCGACGCTCTCTCCGAAGAGCTGGACTACCTGATGGTGGTGGCGCTGCGGCGCATTGATGGCATTGATCCCATCACACCGGATCATTACACCATCGCCTATCGTGCCGTGGGTGAACAGGCGCGCCGGGAACATCAGATTGCGTTGGTGAGCGAGCTTGGCATGACGCTGGACAGACTGGCGAGAAAGCCGCTGCTGGGGGCAACCCTCAAGCTGGTGTCAGGGCCAGCCCATCTGGCGGGGCTTGGCGAGCTCTTCTCCTTTGTCGAGCGCGGCTATCAGGTGTGTCATCAGATGGGGCGTGCCAACGAGTTTCTCGAGACCATCGCCAGTCGCGAGACGGCCATCATGACGGCGCTCTTTAACGGCGACAGCAGTGCGCTGGGGTAAGGCTTATCGAGGGATAAGCCGCCAGAATAACAAAGCGGGCCGATGAGCCCGCTTTTCGTTTATCACTGTTTGCCGATATGTTGGCCAATGCAAGAGCGGAGCGATCAGATCACCAGCAGATCCATAAAGGCGTGCACCGGGGTGGCGGCAAGGCGCGGCCCATCCTGACAGAGGGCCAGAATGTCGCTGACCCGTTTGGCCGGGAAGCGGGTGGCCAGATTGTGCTGGAATTTCTCCACCAGCAGCGGGATCCCCTCCTCCCGACGGCGACGATGGCCGACCGGATACTCCACCTCCACCTTGGTGGTGTGAGTACCGTCCTTGAAGAAGATCTGGATGGCGTTGGCAATGGAGCGCTTGTCCGCCTCCAGATATTCGTGGCTGTAGCGTTTGTCCTCCTGCACCACCATCTTGCTACGCAGCGCGTCGATGCGGGGATCGGCCGCCACGTCATCCTCGTAATCCTCGGCGATCAGGCGCCCAAAGATCAGCGGCACCGCCACCATGTACTGCAGGCAGTGGTCCCGATCGGCCGGGTTATTGAGGGCACCCACCTTGCTGATGATGCGAATGGCCGACTCATGGGTGGTGAGTTCGATGCGGTCGATCTCATCCAGCCGCCCCTTCACCTGACCGTGCAGTTTCATGGCGCACTCAACCGCGGTCTGGGCATGGAACTCGGCGGGATAAGAGATCTTGAACAGCACGTTCTCCATCACATAGCTGCCGTACCCCTGATGCAGGGCGAACTGGTTGCCCTTGAACAGCACATCGTAGAAGCCCCACTTGGGGGCGCTCAGCACACCGGGATAGCCCATCTCGCCGCTCATGGTGATAAGGGCGAGGCGCACCGCGCGAGAGGTGGCATCTCCTGCCGCCCAGCTCTTGCGCGATCCCGCATTGGGGGCATGGCGGTAGGTACGCAGGCTCTGGCCATCGACCCAGGCCTGGGAGACCGCATCGATTACCTGATCGCGGGTGCCACCCAGCATATGAGTCACCACGGCGGTGCTGGCGACCTTGACCAGCACCACGTGATCGAGACCGACCCGGTTGAAGGAGTTCTCCAGCGCCAGCACCCCCTGAATTTCGTGGGCTTTGACCATGGCCACCAGCACATCGCTCATGGTGAGCGGCGCCTTGCCCTCGGCCACGCGAGTACGGGAGAGCCAGTCGGCGGTGGCCAGAATGCCCCCCAGATTGTCGGAGGGGTGACCCCACTCGGCGGCCAGCCAGGTGTCGTTGTAATCGAGCCAGCGGATGATGGCGCCGATATCCCAGGCCGCCTTGACGGGGTCGAGGCAGAGCTGGGTACCGGGCACCCGGGCACCATGGGGTACCAGTGTCCCGGGGACTATAGGGCCAAGGTGCTTGGTGCACTCGGGAAAGCGCAGGGCCAAGAGGCCACAGCCGAGCGTATCCATCAGGCAGTAGCGGGCGGTGTCGAGGGCCGCCTCGCTGGTAATGGGGTGGTTGCAGACATAATCGGCAATATCGACCAGCACCTGATCGGGCTCGGGTCTGTGGTTGACGTCGACGTTGGCGGACATCGTGATTTCCTTATCGTTGTTGTAGAGAGACAAAGTGACGGGGGGCCGGGCCGACATAATCGGCGCTCGGGCGGATGATCCGGTTGTGCTCGCGCTGCTCCATCACGTGGGCGCACCAGCCGCTGACCCGCGAGCAGACGAAGATGGGGGTGAACAGCTTGGTCGGGATCCCCATGTAGTGATAGGCGCTGGCGTGGAAAAAGTCGGCGTTGGGAAAGAGCTCTTTCTCCTCCCACATCACCTTCTCCGCCTCGCAGGAGACGCGATAGAGGCGATCATCCCCTACCGCCTCGGCGAGCTTGGCCGACCACTCCTTGATGATGACGTTGCGTGGATCCGAGGTGCGGTAGATGGCGTGGCCAAAGCCCATGATCTTCTCCTTGGCCGCCAGCTTGGCCAGCAATTCGCGCCTTGCCTGCTCTTCATCCTGCCAGTGTTCGATCATCGCCATGGCCGCCTCGTTGGCACCGCCATGGAGCGGGCCGCGCAGGGTGCCGATGGCCGCGGTGATGCAGGAGAACATGTCAGAGAGCGTCGAGGCGCAAACCCGCGCCGCAAAGGTGGAGGCGTTGAACTCATGCTCGGCGTAGAGGATAAGGGAGACATGCATCACCCGCCGCTCCAGCTCGCTCGGTGCCTTCTGGTGCAGCAGCGCCAGAAAGTGGCCACCGATACACTCCTCGTCGCTGTCGAGGGCGATACGAATACCTTCATGGCTGAACTTGTACCAGTAGATCAGAATGCCCGGGAAGGCAGCCAGCAGCCGATCCGCCACTTCATGCTCATGCTCGAAACCATCTTCCGGCTCCAGATCGCCGAGCATGGAGCAGCCAGTGCGCAGCACATCCATGGGATGGGCATCGGCGGGAATGCGTTCCAGCACTTCCAGCAGCGGCTGGGGCAAGGTGCGCAGGCGGCGCAGCTCGCGCTTGTAGGCGTCAAGCTGCTGCTCACCGGGCAACTCCCCCTTGAGCAGCAGATAGGCAACCTCCTCGAACTGGGCGCTATCGGCCAGCTCCTTGATGTCATAGCCGCGATAGGTAAGACCGGTGCCACTCTTGCCTACTGTGCAGATACTGGTCTCCCCTGCGCTTTGACCGCGCAGACCGGCCCCGCCCAACGGTTTTTGCTGTCCCATAAGCTGCCTCCTATTCCTTGGCTGTAAACAGACGATCCAGTGTCTGCTCGTAGTGGTGATATCCGAGGAAGTCGTAGAGTGACTCCCGGGTCTGCATGGTCTCCACGACAGCGCGCTGATGGCCATCCTGGCGAATATGTTGATAGACGTTGAGGGCGGCCTGATTGGCGGCCCGGTTGGCACTCAAGGGGTAGAGCACCATGTCGACCCCGTGGGCGGCCAGTTGCTCTTTGTCAAACAGTTCGGTTTTGCCGAACTCGGTCATGTTGGCGAGGATCGGCACTTTGGCCGCCTGCTTGAACTGGTCGTACTGAGCAAGCTCGGTCACCGCCTCGGCGAAGATCATGTCGGCCCCGGCGGCCACATAGGCGGCAGTGCGTTCAAGAGCCGACTCCATCCCCTCCACCGCCAACGCATCGGTGCGGGCCATGATGACGAACTCGCTATTCTCGCGGGCATCCACTGCTGCTTTTATCCGATCACACATCTCCTCCAGCGACACCACCGCTTTGTTGGGGCGATGACCGCAGCGCTTCTGGGCAACCTGATCTTCCATATGGACAGCGGCAACTCCGGCTCGCTCGAACGCGCGAATGGTGCGGGCGATATTGAATGCCCCGCCCCAGCCGGTATCGATATCGACCAGTAGCGGCACTCGGGTCGCCGCTGTGATCCGCTCGGCATCGATCAGCACGTCGTTGAGGGAGGTCATGCCGAGATCCGGCAAGCCATAGGAGGCATTGGCTACTCCGGCGCCGGAGAGATAAAGAGCTTGAAAACCGCTGCGCTCGGCCATCAGCGCCATATAGGCATTGATGGTGCCGACGATCTGCAGGGGATGTTCATTGGCAAGGGCGGTGCGAAAGCGCAGGCCTGCCGAGGGGGACAAACTGGACATCATGACTCCTTTCACCTGTCTAGTCTGGCTATCTAATATCACGTTTACGTTAACGTCAATTATACTTTCGTGACATTCCGGCCGCAGGCAAGACAGGAAACCGGTTTTAGGGTAAATTTCACCAATTCCTTCAACAGGTTGAATTGTATGATGGAGCCCGGTTCCGTAATTGTCTGTCCGGCGTGCGACTTGCTGATCCAGCGCAAAGCACTGCCGCTGCGTCGTCATGCCCACTGCCCGCGTTGTCACCAACATCTCTATGGCCGTTATGCCTTTCGTCCCTCCCAGTTGATGGCCCTGACCATCACCGGATTTCTGCTGCTCCCCTCCGCGTTTTTTGAACCGCTGATCTATCTGCGGCTGGCGGGGGTCAACTCCGATGCCGACCTGCTGCGCGGTATCCTGGTGCTATTTGGCGAAGGTGAGTTTTGGGTGGCCTCTTTGGTGCTCTGGTGCGCCGTACTGGCACCGGTAGGGTTATTGGCGGGGATCTTTGCGCTTGCCTCGGGTCTGGCTAAACGCTGGCATATCTTGGCGCCCACCTTGAAGCTGGTCGAGGTGTTTCGCCATTGGGCCATGCTGGAGGTCTATATCGTCAGTCTGCTTGTTGCCCTGTTCAAACTGATCGACATCGCCGATGTGCGCCTCGGTGGCGGGTTGCTCAGTCTCGGCATTCTGATGCTGCTCAATATGACCCTGCTGATCCTGTTTGACCCCGCCCCCTACTGGGCGCGGATCCCGTTAAAGGAGCCGGAACATGACCAGCGCCCGTGAGATGGGGCTCTGCCGCTGCCATACCTGCGGTCTGCTGGTGCGTTATCAAGCCGGGGCAGCCTGCCCCCCTTGCAGCAGCAAGTTGCAGGTGCGCATCCCCCGCTCCCTTGCCTGGTCGTGGGGCTTGCTGGCACTTGCCACCTTCATGTTGTTGCCTGCCAATCTGTTGCCTATTACCCATTTCTACAACAAGGGTTTACTGCAGTCAGATACCATCTTCAGCGGTATCATGATGCTCTATCGCAGCAAAATGGGCGGGATTGCCACTATCGTCCTTACCGCCAGCATACTGGTGCCGGTGGGCAAAATATTGGGGCTGGGCTGGATCTGCTGGCAGTTGCAGCGGGCCAAACCGGTACGGCGCAAGCGCCAGCTGGTGATGTATCGGGTGATCGATTTTATCGGTCGCTGGTCAATGCTGGACTTGTTCGTGATTTCGCTGATGGTGGCACTGGTCGATCGGGGTGTTCTGCTGAGTGTCCGCGCAGGCCCGGGGGCCACCGCCTTTGCCGGTGTGGTGGTGCTGACCATGATGTCGGCCCGCATGCTCGATACCCGCTTACTGTGGGACAAGGCGGCTCGTTAATGATTTCTCTGTTTTTGTCTGATGTGCTGTTTAATCCAGCCAATAAGGAGTCACTATGATCGGGGCTGAACCCGTCATTGAAAAGCGTCGCTGGTTATCACCGGTCTGGCTGTTACCCCTGATAGCCCTGCTGCTGGCAGGTGGCTTTCTCTATCAGCAGGTATTGAGCCGTGGCCAGCTTATCCAGATCAACTTCGCCCAGGGCAACGGCATTTTGCCGGGCAAAACCCAGGTACGTTATCAGGGGGTGGCCATCGGCGTGGTGCAAGAGCTGGAGCTGGCTGAAGATGGCCGCAAGATTGCGGTGATGGCCAAGATTGACAGCCGTGCCCGGCCGTTGATCCGCAAAGGCTCCGACTTCTGGCTGGTGAGCCCCAAGGCATCGCTGACCGAGATCTCCGGCCTCGATACTCTGGTCTCCGGCAATTACATCAACCTGCAACCGGGGCGTGAAAGCAATCCGCTGGAGGAGACCTTCGATGCCCTTGAGGGCCCTCCTCCCGGCTATCAGGCTCAGGGTCGCATGCTGCACCTGACCGCCGATTCGCTGGGCTCTGTGGGGATTGGCGCCAAGCTCTATTTCCGCGGTATCGAGGTGGGCAGCGTCATCAATACCCGCCTGGGTCAGGACAATCAGAACGTCATTCTGGATCTGGTGATCGAGCCGCGTTTCGAGCATCTGGTCAAAGTTGATACTCGCTTCTGGAACATCAGCGGCATCAAGGGCTCCTTCAGTCTGGCCGGGGTGAGCGTGGAGGCTGGCAGCCTTACCTCCATCCTGAGCGGCGGCATTGCCTTTGACTCGCCCAAAGATTCACCGGAGCCGGAGAAGGGACAGACCTTCGTCCTCTATAAAGGGCTGGCGGAAGCGGCGCGTGGCGAGCGTATCGACATTGCGGTTGGCGATCTCCCGGTCAAGGAGGGGATGCCCATCCTCTATGAGGGGATCGAGATCGGTCGTATCGACCCTATTCGTCTCACCGACAAAGGCCGGGTGGTGACGGCGCTGATCAACCCGGAGCAGGCTTACCGCATTACCGACAAGAGTCAACTGGTGTGGGAGAGCGTCTCCCTCTCCGCGACCGGCGTGCAGCATGCAGATCGCCTGCTCTCAGGCCCGGCCATTCGCCTCGACTATGTGGCGGGCAAACCGGTACAGAAGATGACCCTGACCGATCGAGCCCCCCAGATCGGCACCAAGGTGACGCTGCAGGCTGATGATCTGGCGGGGCTCAATCAGGATGCCCCTGTCTGGTACAAGGGATTGCAGGTGGGCCGTATCAGCCAGCTCACCCTGGATGCGCGCGGCAATGCCAGCATTGAGCTGGTGATGGCACCGAGCTACGGCCATCTGCTCAACCGTGCCCGCTTCTATCGCGCCGCCCCGTTGCAGATCGATGCCGATCTGAGTGGCATCAAAGTAGAAACCAGTCCGGCCAGTGCCTGGCTGGGGGGCGGGATCAAGCTGGTACAAGCCAGCAGTGGCGAGCGGATTAACCGTCTCTACCCGAGTCAGGAGCTGGCACTGCTCGGCACCCGTGATGCCAAGCCCCAGCGCTGGTTGCTCAAAGCAGATCAGGCCGATGGCATTGGCATTGGCTCGCCTGTGCTCTATCTGGGGCTGGAAGCGGGCAAGGTCAAACAGCTACGCGCCGCCAAAGAGGGGGTCGAGATCGAACTCGAGATTGATGGGGTCTATGCTCCCCTCCTCGCCCAGCAACCCCAATTCTGGAAAAAACCGGCCATCGACACCAAGGTGCGGGTCGATGGTGTGCAGGTCAAGGTGGGCAACCTCGGTACCCTGCTGCGTGGCGCCATCGAGTTCGATCGGTTGGCCAATGGCCGCAGCAGCCATCAACTGTTCGATTCCAGGGAGCAAGCCAAGGCCAAGGTGCGCCAACTGTCACTGGTGGCAGAGAGTAACCCGGGGCTCGGGATTGGCAGCCCGATCCGCTATCGCGGTGTCGATATCGGCAAAATTGAAGAGATCGAGCTGGAGCCGTCTCTGGGTCAGGTGATCTTCAAGGCCGAACTCGATGGCCACTACGCCGAGCGTTTCCTGCAGTCCGGCGCCCGCTTTACTCTGGTGCAGGCCAAGCTGGGGCTGGGCGGTGTCGCTCACCTCGATACCCTGATCAAGGGGGCGTTTGTAGAAGCACAACCCGGTAAAGGCGCTGGCAAAGATCGCTTCCCCTTGAGTCAGGTCGGCCCGGTGGGTCTGGCCCTGACCCTCAAGAGCCCCTCCGTCAATGGCTTGAGCGTCGGCAGCCCGCTGCTGTTTCGCAAAATGGTGGTGGGTAGTGTCACCAAGGTGGCGCTGGCTCGGGATGGCAGCGAGGTGGTGATCGATGTCAACGTGGATCAGGAGTATGCCCATCTGGTGCGGGCCAACTCCCGTTTCTGGAATGTCTCCGGGGTCAAGGCGGAGATCGGGCTGACTGGCGGCACTATCGAAGTGGAGACGGTGCAGAGCCTGCTGGCCGGCGGCATTGCTTTCAATACGCCGGAGATAGAGATGGGTCCAACCGTCAAAGCGGGCCACAGCTATGCGCTCTATGGCAAGGCCGAGAAAGAGTGGCTGGAGTGGAGTCCACGTATCCAGCCCTGATCTCTTCCCTTTGTATCTCATCCAAGCCCGGCATAGTGCCGGGCTTTTTTATATTCCGGTGCCTGTTGATAGGGTTCAGATTCAGAATATTCTTAGCCTTGTGGTAGGATATCGCCCCTCTTTTTCGGTCAACGAGACGGCACAGTGCACGACAACACCTTCCTTCCCGATTACTTTTTACGCCACATTGCGGCCATCATGCCGGCCCATCTATCGATGGATGAGTTTGTGGCCAGTTGTCGACGTCCGCTGCGCCGCAGCATTCGGGTCAATACCTTGAAGATCGCCGTCTCAGATTTCGTCGCCCTGATGGAGCCACTGGGTTGGCAGCTTGACCCTGTCCCTTGGTGTGACACCGGCTTCTGGCTGGCCCGCAGCGATGAAACCGTCCCACTTGGCAACACCGCCGAGCACTTGAGCGGGCTCTTCTACATTCAGGAAGCGAGCTCCATGCTGCCGGTGACGGCACTCTTTGCCAGCGACAAGATCAAAGCGGATGGCATGTTGCTGGATGCGGCGGCGGCCCCCGGCTCCAAGACCACCCAGATAGCCGCCTTGATGAACAATCAGGGAATGCTGGTTGCCAACGAATTTTCCAGCAGCCGGTTGAAAGTGCTTAGCGCCAATATCCAGCGCTGCGGCGTGACCAATGTGGGCATGACCCATTTTGATGCCAAGGTATTTGGCCAGTGGCTGCCGGAGACCTTCGATGCCATCCTGCTCGATGCCCCCTGCTCCGGTGAAGGTACGGTGCGCAAGGATGAAGATGCATTGCGCAACTGGAGCATCGAGAGCATCGACGAGATTGCGACGGTGCAACAAGGGTTGCTGGAGAGCGCCTTCCATGCCTTGAAACCGGGTGGTGTGCTGGTCTACTCCACCTGTACCTTGAGTGAGCAGGAGAATCAGGCGGTCTGCCAATCCCTGCTGGACAAGTTTGGCGATGCCTTGAGTTTTGATTCGTTGGCAGACCTGTTCCCCCATGCAGAGCAGGCCTGTACATCCGAAGGATACCTGCACGTTTGGCCCCAGATCTTCGACAGTGAAGGCTTTTTCGTCGCCAGATTGCGCAAGCATCACTCGGTGCCCAACACCATGTTCAAGCCGGGCAAGCTGGGTAAATTCCCTTTTGCGCCGCTTCCTGCCAAAGAGGCGGAACCCATGCTGCGCGAGATCGAAGCCAACTTTGGGGTGGCACCGCAGGGTCAGCTGTTTGGCCGCAATGACGAGATCTGGCTCTTCCCCCTGCTGTTTGATCAGGTGCAGGGCAAGTTGCGTTTCGATCGCATCGGCATCAAGTTGGCCGAAACCTTCAAGAAAGGTTATCGCCTCACTCATGAGTGGGCACTGGCCTATGGCGATAAAGCGAGCAAGGGCGTAATCGAGCTGGATAGCGCCAATGCGCGGGAATTCATGATGGGGCGGGATGTCTGGCCAGAGCAGGATGCTGGCACTGGCGAGGTTATCGTCCGCTATCAGGGGCATACCCTGGGCATGGGGAAATGGGTGGGGAATCGGGTCAAGAATGCCCTCCCCCGCGAGCTGGTGCGTGACAACAATCTGTTCAATGCGTAGTGGGTTGTTCGGTGCATAAGCACTTGAACGAGTCTGAAATACCCACACTCTGGTTGAACTTTTCTTCGGATCTTGAAAAGCCTTGAGCCTTGTCTAAGCTTAAGGCAATCCGAACACCAGTTAGCGCACGGCTCTGCAAGGAGCCAATTCCCCTATGCCAGGTACAAGGAATTCGTACCTGGCTTTTTTTATCTCTTCACGTATCGCTGTTACTTCATCTTGTGTCTATTCAACGGTCTCTTCGACCTGTGTGGCGACTCTGTTTGCAAACGGAGGTTCTCTACCCAGCTCATGTTGGTAGAGCAGATCGATCGCCTGCTCGATGAGTGATGCCTGACTGTCTTCGAGATGGATACCCAGAGCGGCCAATCGCTCGGCGTGGCGATTGCTGATCCAGCATTGCAGTCGAGTATGGGTCTCCTGCTTGCGTTTTACATGTTGGCGCTGCCGCTCGGCATTGTTTTGGGGCCCCGCCTCTTGCTCTTCACGCCCTGTCATTTCTTGGCTCATATGTCCTTGCGATGTTCCATTTCCGGATTTGTTATCTCTCATCACATGCCATTATCCATTGGAAGATGCCCTTCCCCTTTGGGCTGCTGGCTGCGCGACAAATATATCATTAGATCAACAGGATATCATTTAACATAAATAATTCAGTGGCGCAGTTATATCAGAGCAAGCCATCAAGGGCATGATCGGAGAATTTGTGGGCGTCATCGAAATACTCCTGCAGGGTTCGCATATCCTTGTGGCGCGTCACCTCAATGATCTTGTTCATCGGCTTGCCGGCAGTTACCGCCGAGGTGATAAATCCACGGCGCAGGCTATGGCCACTGACGTAGAGATCGTCAATGGTTTGGCCGGTTCGCCGCTTGATCATCAGATTGATGCCCTGGGGGCCGAGTGGCTCGGCCATCAGTTGGCCCCAGCGGTTCATGCGCCGAAATAGCGGCCCCTCGCTGATCCGGCTTTTGCTCAGCCAGTTTTGCAGTGCCGACACAGGACAATATTGCTTGCCCGGGATCAGGGCAATCTCGGTTTCATGCAGCTGATGCTTGCTCGGTTTGAGGCGAAGGCGGATCCCCTGCCCCACAAAATCTAGATCTCTCACCTCAATTCTGGCCGCTTCCGAGCGGCGCAAAGCGCCACTGAACATCAAGAGCAGCAGGGTGTGATCACGCATGCCCGCCAGATCATGGGTGTCGATGCCATCAAGCACCTGGGTCAATGGCTGTAGCGTCAGGGCACCGGTTTTGCGCTTGCGGTTATCCCCCAACCTGACAATACCGCGCATCATCTCCTTGATTTCGGGATGTTCGGTGGGCATGGGGTGAATCCCTTTCTGCTTGAAGGCATAGCGGATCCCAGCAAGCCGTCTCACCAAGGTTGCCGGTTTACGAGGTTCACCGTTACGCAGCTCCCCCTTCCCCTCCTCTTTATCCAGCCATACCCAGTCGGCCAATACGCCATCGGCCTGATCAGCGAGAAAGTTCATGATGTCGTGATGGGTAGTTTGTAGTGGATCCAGCCCGTGCAATTGGCACCAGAAGACAAAAATACGGGTATCCGCCTGATAGGCATTGAGGGTGGAATCCGCTTTTGCACTGCGTAAAAAGTGGCGTGCCCGACTATTTAGCTGCGCATCGAAAACAGTCTGCAGTGACTGATTAGCCGGATTTGATAAGGATGGATATGCCACAGAACACTATGATTAATAAGAAGTTTGTTAGGATCTTACAGGATCTTCCACATACATCAAGTATCGATAATGAATATTATCGATACTTATAGCCTGATGTTTTTATACCCTTTGGCCACGGTGAACGAACGAAATATAGGAGTATTATTCGACCCAGTTTTAGATGGATGCGTGAGAGATAACGTGCGTGAAGTTGATATTCAGGTGGGTAATCAGCTTGGTATTTGACATATAAAAAGCCCCGAGCAACGGGGCTTCTGTGTTATTTTTTCGCCAGTTTGAACAGTTCAAAGAAATTTCGGCTGGTCGCTTCTGCCAATTCAGCAAGCGGCATCTGGCGCAGGTCGGCAATAAACTGGGCAACGTCTCGTACAAAGGCGGGCTCGTTCTCCCTCCCCCGATGCGGCACGGGTGCAAGATAGGGCGAGTCGGTCTCGACCAGCAATCTGTCGAGGGGCAGAGCCTTGACCACCTTTTGCAGGGCAGACGCATTTTTGAAGGTGGCGATCCCGGAGATTGAGATATAGAACCCCATCGCCATTGCGGCTTGCGCCATCTCGAGAGACTCGGTGAAACAGTGCAGCACACCGCCAACCTGATCCGCGCCCTCTTCACGCATGATCTGCAAGGTATCTTGTTGAGCATCGCGGGTATGGATGATCAGCGGCTTGTTCAGCGCGCGAGCAACCTGGATATGTTCGCGGAAAGAGGCTTGCTGAACTTCCTTGTTCTCGGGCGAGTAAAAGTAATCGAGACCGGTCTCACCGATGGCCACCACACGTGGATCGGCAGCTTGCTTGAGCAGCAACTCGGCATCGACCCCGGGTTCCTGATTGAGCGGGTGTACCCCGCAAGAGGCAAACACCTGGGGATAGGGCGCGATCGCCTCGAGCATGGTCGGGAACTGTGCCTGAGTCACACTGACACAGAGAAAATATCCCACGTCCAGTTTCGCGGCCTTGGCCAGTACATCAGCCATGCTGGTCTGCTTGCTGCCATAGCTGAGGCGATCGAGATGACAGTGGGAATCAACGAGTAACATATAAAACCTTTCTGCTTGTCAGTACTTATAACCAGCGACTGAGCCAGTTCATCAGATGGATGGTGGGATTGGAGAGCTGACCCGGCTGACATGCCGCTTTCAGGGCAACCAGATCTTGTTCTGCCTCCAGCAGTTTTTCGCTGGAATGCTGCTCCGCCAACCGTTGACTCAAAATAGCCAGATCCGGCATTGCCAGTTGATGGTGACCACATCCGGCCTGGGTTTTCAGGGCATCGCACAAGAAGAGCTGCAACCAGTGCAACCTGACCTGCATCTCCTGACCCAGCTGGCTGCACAGTGCCGTCGCCTTGACCGGACTTTGACTCAGGGCGACAAACTGCTCCAGCAATTCGCGGCGAGTACCGTCCTGTTGCTGCTCGATATAGTCGAGTACCCGCAGCGGGGCACCCTGACAGATCCGCACCTGAGCCAGAGTGGCCTGATGACCCTGCTCGGCCAACCAGCGTACTGTCTCCCCTTCTGCAGGCAACTGACAGACATGTTTGTGACAGCGACTGAGAATGGTGGGAAGCAACCGGGAAACCTGGGAGGTGATCAGCAACAGCAAGCTGTCGCCGGCCGGCTCTTCCAGGGTTTTCAGCAGTGCGTTGGCCGCCGATTCGGTCATCCGCTCCGCATCAGGAATGATCACCACCTTGCCACGGCCGAGCTGGGCAGAGCCCTGCAGCCGGGTGCAGATCTCGCGAATGGCCTCGACCCCGATGGTCTTGCTGTCGCGAGTTATGGTGCCGAGATCCGGGTGGTTGCCCTTGTCTAACAGCTGGCAGGAGTGGCACTGACCGCACGGCTCTCCGCGATCCGGTTGCTGGCAAAG
This sequence comes from Aeromonas sp. Y293-4, assembly GCF_027705905.1. Lineage (NCBI taxonomy): Bacteria > Pseudomonadati > Pseudomonadota > Gammaproteobacteria > Aeromonadales > Aeromonadaceae > Aeromonas > Aeromonas sp. Y293-4. The sequence goes on from NZ_JAPDCI010000007.1 coordinate 65,555, forward strand.
GTGTAAACGCGCCAGCCGCTCGGCCAGTTGCTCCTTGCCAAGACCGGGATCGCCCAGCAACAACCAGGCGTGGCCGAGACGACCGGACTGGGCCGTCTGGCTCAGGGCATGCCAGTCGGGGATCAGCCAGGGATACATAGCGGCTCGTTCGACAGATAGTGATCCAATGCACGCTCGATGGCAGCTTTGACCTGTTCCGGCGTTCGCGCCGCATCGATCACCACAATGGAATCATCCTTGGCGGCGAGATCGAGATAACGGCTGCGGGTCCGTTCGAAAAAGCTGAGCTGCTCCAGCTCGATCCGATCCAGCTCGCCGCGATGGCGAGCGCGCTGCAAGCCAAGGGTGGGATCGATATCGAGATAGAGGGTGAGATCCGGCTTGAAGTTGCCGAGCACTGCCTGCTTGATGGCTCCGATAAGCTGTGCATCGATACCACGGCCGCCACCCTGATAGGCCTGGGAGGAGAGATCGTGGCGATCTCCCACCACCCAGACACCGTTGGCCAGTGCCGGCTTGATGCGGGTCTCCACCAGTTGTACCCGGGAGGCGTACATCAGCAGCAGTTCCGCCTCGATGGTGAGGCGCTCGTCGTGCACCTCTTTGACGATGGCCCGCATCCGCTCGGCCAGCGGTGTACCACCCGGCTCGCGGGTGCACTCGATCCGGTTGATGCCGTGGCGCTGCAGATAGTCGGTCACATAACGCACGGCCGAGCTCTTCCCTGCCCCTTCCAATCCTTCGATCACAATAAATTTAGACATTAGGGTTTCTTCAATATGTATTCGCGAACCGCCCGATTGTGTTCATCGAGGGTCTTGGAGAAATAGTGGGCACCGCCCCCCTTGGCGACAAAATAGAGATAGTCGGTCGATTTGGGGTTAAGCGCAGCTTCGATGGAGGCCTTGCCCGGCATGGCGATAGGCGTGGGCGGCAGACCGTCGATCACATAGGTGTTGTAGGGATTCTTATCGGTCAGATCGCTGCGGCGAATATTGCCATCGTAGCGATCTTTCACCCCGTAAATAACGGTGGGATCGGTTTGCAACTTCATGCCCAGACGCAGTCGATTGACAAACACCGAGGCGATCTGCGCCCGCTCGTCCGGCTGGCCGGTCTCTTTCTCGATGATGGAAGCCATGATCAACGCCTCATAGGGCGTTTTGTAAGGCAGGTTGGCCTGACGTTTCTCCCAGCTCTGCTGCAGGAAAGTCTCCATATCCTGATGGGCGCGACGCAGGATCGAGAGATCGCTGGCATGGGTGGTATAAGCGTACGTTTCCGGCAGGAACCACCCCTCCAGCTTGCCATTCTCGATGCCGAGCTCCTGTGCCAAGTCGGCTTCGGATTGCTCAACAGTCAATCGCTCAAGGTATGGGGCGCTGGAGAGCTGCTTCTGCCAATCCTCGAAACGGGAACCTTCGACGAAGGTGAGGCTGAAGTGAAACTCCTTGCCCGATGCGAACAGAGAGAGGGTCTCCTTGAGAGGGGCCCCTTCCTTGATTTCATAGGTGCCCGATTTGATGGCCACCAGTTCGGGATGGCTGCGCAGCCAGAGCCGCACCGCCCAGGGGCTGGCTTCCCCCTCCCCCAGTTCGGCGATGAGGCGCGCCGCATGGGCGCCCTTCTCCACCGTAAAGAGCCGGGTCGGCCCCTTGTTGGTGAGTGTTTCTACCTGTTGCCATTTGTAATGTACATAGCCCCCGGCAGCGGCAACCGTCAGTGCCGCCCCCGCGAGCAGGGTGTAAAGCCGATTAAACTTCAATGACCAAACGCTCCTGTAAACGGCGACTCAATACCGCTGGGGGATAGTGAATATCCTCGATGCCATTGACCGGCACGACCCCCATCAGGGTATTGGTGAGCCACACCTCTTCCGCCTGCCATAGTGACTCCAGCGGAGCCTCTACCACACGCAACTCAATACTCATCTGTTTCAGCATCGCCATCACCTGGCGGCGCATGATGCCATCGACACCACCGCGGGCGAGATCGGGCGTAAACACCGTCTTGCCCCGACGCCAAAACAGATTGGCACTGACCCCTTCAATGAGAAAACCGCGACTGTTAAGTACTATCCCTTCGACTGCATTTCGGCTGACAAGTTCGCTTTTCAGCAATACCTGCTCCAGACGATTCAAGGTTTTAAGCCCGGCCAGCATGGGGGCATCGCCGATCCGCTGGCGGCACACCACCATCTCGATCCCCTCCTGTTGCAACTGGCCATAGTGAGTGGGAAACGGCGCCAGAGTGACAATCCGGGTTGTGTGCTGACATCCGCTACCGTCATAGCCCCGCCCCCCCTCGCCGCGGGTCAGGATCACCTTGGCCACGCATTGTGGCTGCTCGGCCACCATCTCTTCAACCTCCTGGGTCAAGAGATCCCAGTCCGGTTCAACCAATCCCAGCCGGTTGTTGGCCAGCTGCAACCGTGCCAGATGGGCAGGCCACTGCAACACGCGACCCTCCCTGACCGCCATGGTGGTGAAATGACCGTCACCATAGGCCAGCCCCCGATCATGGGCCGAGATCGTATCAAGCTTCATACCATTGATAAGCAAAGGGATCCCTCCGATAAAAAAGGCCCGATACCGGCAGTATCGGGCCTGTGTCTTTGCCCTGCGGCAAATTATACGCGTTTGAAGATCAGTGAGCCATTGGTGCCGCCAAAACCAAACGAGTTGGAGAGGGCGTATTCAAAGCTGCCTGGTTTGGCCACATGGGGTACCAGATCCAGATCGCACTCATCATCCGGGTTGTCCAGGTTGATGGTGGGCGGAGCCACCTGATCACGCAGGGCCAACACAGTGATGATCGCCTCGATGGCACCGGCGGCGCCCAACAGGTGACCGGTCATGGACTTGGTGGAGCTGACCATCAGAGATTTGGCGTGCTCACCAAACACCGACTTCATGCCACGCAGCTCGGCCACATCACCCAGCGGTGTGGAGGTGCCGTGCGCGTTGATATAACCAATCTGCTCGGGGGCAATGCCGGCATCCTTGATGGCATTTTTCATGGCGCGAGCGCCACCGTTGCCATCAGCAGGAGGCGCAGTCATGTGGTACGCGTCACCGCTCATGCCAAAACCGACCAGCTCGGCGTAGATCTTGGCGCCACGGGCCTTGGCGTGTTCGTACTCTTCCAGCACCAGTACACCGGCACCGTCACCCAGCACGAAACCATCGCGATCTTTATCCCACGGACGGCTCGCTTTTTGCGGCTCGTCGTTGCGGTTGGAGAGTGCCTTGGCGGCAGCGAAGCCACCCATCCCCATCGCGGTGGAGGCTTTCTCGGCACCGCCGGCGACCATCACGTCGGCATCACCGTAAGCGATCATCCGGCCAGCCATGCCGATGGCATGGGTACCCGTGGTACAGGCGGTGGTCACGGCGATGTTCGGCCCTTGCAGACCTTTCATGATGGAGAGATGACCGGACACCATATTGATGATGGTGGACGGAACGAAGAAGGGACTGATCTTGCGCGGGCCGCCGTTGACCAAGCTTTCGTGGTTCTGTTCAATCAGACCCAGACCGCCGATACCGGAGCCAATCGCCACGCCGACACGTTCGGCATTCTCTTCATTGATGGTCAGGCCGGAATCATCCAGCGCCTGCATACCGGCCGCGATGCCGTATTGAATGAAGAGATCCATCTTGCGAGCGTCTTTACGGTTGATACCGTACTGCTCGGGATCGAAATCCTTCACCAGACCTGCGAAGCGGGTTGCAAACTCGCTGGCATCAAAGTGTTCGATAAGGGAAATGCCGCTCTGCCCGTTGAGCAGTGCTTGCCAGCTGGATTCGGCAGTGTTACCCACCGGGGAAAGCATCCCCAAGCCGGTCACCACGACTCTGCGTTTTGACACTGAGGTAGTCTCCGAGAGGTGTTTTGAAAAGGAACAAATACAAAAGAAGCGGCCCTTGGGCCGCTTCTTTCAGAACAGGAACTTATTCCTGATTAGCGGTGATGTAGTCGATAGCCGCTTGAACAGTGGTGATCTTCTCGGCTTCTTCATCAGGAATTTCGGTATCGAATTCTTCTTCCAGCGCCATTACCAGTTCAACGGTATCCAAAGAGTCAGCGCCCAGGTCGTCGACGAAGGAGGCAGCGTTCTTAACGTCTTCCTCTTTAACACCCAGTTGTTCGATGATGATTTTCTTTACGCGTTCTTCGATGTTGCTCATGACCTGAATTTTCCTTTAAAAATACGCTATTTGCGTCTGGTTGGGGTAGTTTATTCAATTGACGTGAGTTTGCAAGTAGCTTGCCGCTGGTCAAACCACGAAATGTGCCAAACTTCGGCGTACTATCGCAAATTTGAACAGATCTTACGACAAATTGATTACACCATGTACATCCCGCCATTAACATGCAGGGTTTCGCCGGTGATATAGGCTGCTTCATCAGAGGCCAAGAATACCACAGCTGCGGCAATTTCTTTTGGATCACCCAAACGGGCGGCAGGCACCTGACTCATGATGCCGGCACGTTGATCGTCATTCAGGGCACGGGTCATGTCGGTTTCGATGAAACCGGGAGCAACCGCGTTCACTGTGATACCACGGGATGCCACTTCCCGCGCCAACGATTTGGTAAAACCAACCAGACCGGCCTTGGCGGCAGCATAGTTGACCTGACCGGCATTGCCCATGGTTCCCACCACGGAGCCAATGCTGATGATGCGACCGTGACGTTTCTTCATCATGGCACGCAACACCGGTTTGCTCAGACGGTAAAGCGAGGTCAGATTGGTATCGATGATCTCGTTCCACTCGTCATCTTTCATCCGCATCAACAGGTTGTCACGGGTGATCCCCGCGTTGTTGATCAGGATGTCGATGTCGCCAAAGCGCGCCTTGATGGCGGCGAAGACGGCTTCGATGGATTCCTGGCTGGTCACGTTCAGTGCCATGCCGCAACCATTGTCGCCCAGATAGGCGCTGATCGCCTCGGCACCGCTCTCGCTGGTCGCCGTACCGACCACTTTCGCGCCACGGGCCACGAATGTTTCGGCAATCGCACGGCCGATGCCACGACTGGCACCGGTCACCAACACAACCTTATCGGTAAAACTCATCACTTGCTCCTGTTTACTTGATCTGGGCGAGCGCCTGCTCGAAAGAGGCGGCATCGTTGGCGTGAATACCTTCCACCCGCTTGTCGATGCGCTTGGCGAGCCCGGTCAACACTTTGCCCGGTCCCATCTCGATCTCGAGGGTAATCCCCTCATTGGCCATCCGCTCGACAGTCTCGGTCCAACGAACCGGGCTGAACAGTTGACGTACCAGTGCTTGCTTGATGGCGGCCGGATCCTGTTCACAGGATACGTCGACATTATTGATGACCGCGATGGTTGGAACCTTGATCTCGATCCCGTCCAGCGCAGCTGCCAGTTTTTCTGCGGCAGGTTTCATCAGCGCACAGTGAGACGGCACGGAGACCGGCAGCGGCAGCGCACGCTTGGCGCCCGACTCTTTCATCAGCACGTTGGCGCGCTCAACGGCCTCTTTGTGACCGGCGATAACCACTTGGCCTGGGGAGTTGAAGTTGACCGGAGAGACCACCTGCCCTTGTGCCGCTTTTTCGCAGTTGGCGGCGATGGATTCGTTATCCAGACCGATGATGGCCGCCATGGCGCCGGTGCCTTCCGGTACCGCTTCCTGCATGGCCAGACCACGCAGCTCGACCAGTTTGACCGCATCGGCAAAATCGAGTGCGCCGCTGCAAACCAGCGCGGAGTACTCACCCAGGCTGTGACCCGCCATCATGGCAGGCGTTGCCCCACCCTGCTGTTGCCACAGGCGCCACAGGGCGACAGAGGCCGTCAGCAGCGCAGGCTGGGTGCGCCAGGTTTTGTTCAGATCTTCAACCGGACCATCCATCACTAGGGCAAACAGGTCATAACCCAGCACCTGGCTCGCCTCGGCGAAGGTCTCCTTGATCACGGCATGTTGTTCGGCCAGCTCGGCCAGCATGCCAACGGACTGGGAACCTTGTCCCGGGAAGGCAATGGCAAATTGGGTCATCATTGATTCCTTTTAGATAAGACAAAAATGAAATCGGTGACGGAATGATGGAGACACCATCCCGCCGAAGATCAGAGGCGAACCAGCGCCGAGCCCCAGGCGAAACCGCCACCAAAGGCTTCCAGCAGTACCAGCTGACCCGGTTTGATCCGGCCATCCCGCACCCCTTCATCGAAGGCGACAGGGACGGACGCAGCAGAAGTGTTGCCGTGCTTGTCGAGGGTCAGCACCACTTTATCGAGGCTCATACCCAACTTCTTGGCTGTGGCGCTGATGATGCGGAAGTTGGCTTGATGCGGCACCAGCCAGTCCAGCTCGCTCGGCTCGATGCCAGCAGCGGCCAAGGTTTCGGTGACGATCTCGCTCAGACGGGTGACAGCGACCTTGAAGACATCGTTGCCCTTCATATACATGTAGGCTTCGAGCTCGGCACCCGGCATGCCGCGACGAGGGTGCGGCAGTTTGAGCAGCTCGCCATAACGGCCATCGGCATGAAGATGGGTAGAGAGGATACCCGGCGTCTCGCTGGCACCGACAATCACAGCCCCTGCCCCGTCACCAAACAGGATGATGGTGCCGCGATCTTGCGGATCGCACATGCGGGAGAGTACATCGGCCCCGACGACCAGCACATGGCGGGCGGCGCCGGATTTGACGAACTGATCGGCAATGGAGAGTGCGTAGGTGAAGCCTGCGCAAGCAGCAGCCACGTCAAAGGCAGGAATGCCCGGAACGCCGAGCAGCCCCTGCAGCTCGCAGGCGGCAGCCGGGAAGGCATTTTCAGCACTGGTAGTGGCCAGCACTATCATATCGAGATCGGCAGCGGTCAAGCCGGCTGCATCCAGGGCGCGCAGGGCGGCCTGGTAAGAGAGGGTGGCAACGGTTTCGTCAGCCCCGGCAATACGGCGCTCACGGATACCGGTGCGTTCCACGATCCACTCATCACTGGTCTCAACCATCTGCTCGAGATCGGCGTTGGTACGCACTGAACTCGGCAGGTAGCTGCCAGTACCCAGAATTTTGCTATGCATAGAGTTCTTATAGATCCCTGTCAGAGAAGACAGCTTCAAGGCGATCTGCTATTTGCAGTGGAAGTTGATGTTTGGCCTCTTGTGCGGCCAGCAGGATCGCATTACACAGAGCGCGCCGTTCGGCCCGCCCATGACTTTTTACCACAATGCCGCGCAATCCTAACAGACTTGCCCCGTTATACTGGTCGGGGTTCAGGTAAGAAAAACGCCGTTTGAACATAAATTCGGCGATCCGGCCAAGAAAAATGCGTTTCTTGCGGGGATATCCGGCCAGCTGGGCCATCATCCGCACCACCCCTTCTGCAGTCTTGAGGGCGACATTACCGACAAAACCGTCGCAGACGATCACGTCGCTGTCGCCGCTGAAGATGCGATCCCCTTCGACGAACCCGACATAATTGAGCGCGTGGCACTGACGCAACAATTCGGCGCTGTGGCGCACCAGATCGTTGCCCTTGATCTCCTCCTCGCCGATGTTGAGCAAGGCAACACGGGGGGATGCAATGCCTTCTACCTTTTCGGCCACGACGGAGCCCATCACCGCAAACTGCAGCAAGGTATCGGCATCGCAACTGACATTGGCGCCGAGATCCAGCATCACGGTGCGTTTGCCGCTCAATGTCGGCAGCGCCTTGATAAGTGCCGGCCGATCGACCCCGGGCAGGGATTTGAGCACGCACTTGGCCATCGCCATCAGCGCACCGGTATTGCCGGCACTGACGCAGGCATCGGCCTCACCGGCTTTCACCAGATTGAGTACCACCCGCATGGAGGAGTCTTTAAGGGTACGCAACGCCACGATCGGTTTATCGCCCATGCCAACCACCTGGGATGCATGTACGAAACGAACGCGGGGATGATTCAGCAAGCCATGTTGCTGCAGCAGAGAGTAGGTCTGATGTTGGTCACCGACCAGGATCAGTTTTAGCTGGGGTAAAAGAGACAGTGCCTGCACGGCGGCAGGCACTGTTTCCGAGGGGCCAATATCTCCCCCCATGATGTCTAGCGCGACAGTTTGCGTAGACAAAGGCAATCCTTAAGCGATTACCTTTTTACCGCGGTAGAAACCATCGGCAGTCACGTGGTGACGACGATGAATTTCGCCACTGGTCTGATCAACAGTCAGGGCAGAGGTGGTCAGCGCATCGTGGGAACGACGCATGCCACGCTTGGCACGGGTTTTACGGTTCTGTTGTACGGCCATTGTAGGCTAACTCCTAAATTCACTTACGTTTAAGCTCTTCAAGAACTGCAAAGGGATTCGGCCGCTCATCAGCAGGTTCGATTTCACCCCAGGTCATCTCCATGTTTCCTCTCGGGCATGCATCCAGAGAATGCATTGCGACTTGAGGCAACGAGAGGATGAGTTCATCCTCCAGGATTTGATGAAGATCTATCTCGCCGTTTTCGTCCAACTCAATGGGCTCATAAGCTTCCGGCAGTTCTTCCTCGTTTGTTCTTTCGAACAGCGGAGTGTAGATAAATTCAGCTTCACAGAGGTGTTCGAATGTCTCTCCGCAACGTTGGCAAACCAGATCAACCTTGGCATGGGCAGTGCCTTTCATAACGGTCAACTTCTGGACATCTTTGCCAAAGTGCAGTGATACATCGATATCACTCTGCAAGCCAGCGGTTGATTCCTCCAGCCTGGGCATCTGCGACTTTTCCACTATCCCGATGTAATCGAGCAGCTTCAAGGCACTACGGACTGGATCAACCTTAACGGGCAACTTCACCTTTTGCATAGGGCGCGAATAATATAGGTCCAACAACTGATAGTCAAAGGAAAAAGTCCTTACCGCCGATGATTTTAACGTCACAAGTCCCTAGAATGCCGGTACCTGCTTTCATCGGTAACTCGATTATGCCACAGAATCTGATCCTCGCCTCAACTTCTCGCTATCGCAAAGCCTTGCTGGAGAAGCTCGGACTCCCCTTTGAATGTGCCGCCCCCGATGTGGATGAGCGACCAGTGGCTGGCGAATCCGCCGAGGCGCTGGTGGCTAGGCTGGCCCATGCCAAGGCTGATGCCATCGCCGGGCAACGTGATCACGGCTTGATTATCGGCTCTGATCAGGTGTGTGTCTGCGATGGTCACATCCTCGGCAAACCGGGCACCATCGACAATGCCATCGCCCAGCTGATGGCGGCCCAGGGGCGCAGTGTCACCTTCTACACAGGCCTGTGCGTAGTGAATGCCGCAACCAATGAGGCTCATCAACTGGTGGAACCCTTCACTGTCCATTTTCGCAACCTCGATGAAGCCGCCATTCGCCGCTATGTTGAGGCTGAACTGCCCCTCGATTGTGCGGGCAGCTTCAAATGCGAAGGGATGGGCATCGTGCTGTTCAAGGGGCTGGAGGGGCGCGATCCTAACGCCTTGATCGGTCTGCCACTGATCGGCCTGATCGAACTGCTGGAGCGCCAAGGTATTGCCCTGCCCTGATTGCGGACGAATAGATAAGCTAGATCGAGGATATAAAAAGCCCGATCAATAGACCGGGCTTCTGTTATCAATCAGATTGAGCTCTCTTAAAGAGAAGCGTCTACAACAGCCCGCGAAGAGCCGTCATGGAGTCCACCACCGCTACAGGTTCGTGACGACTGAGGGCATCGCGGCTATCCACCCCCCAGGTGACACCAATACGCGGCATGGCGATCGCCTCGGCCATTGCCATATCGTGAACAGAGTCGCCGATCATGACGGCCTGCCGGGGTGACAGCCCCAGCTCGTCCAGGATCAGCTCAAGCATCAGCGGATCAGGCTTGGAGCGAGCCTCATCAGCCCCTCGGCTGGTCACAAACAACGGGCGCAGTCCGGTCTCATCCAATACCCGATCCAGCCCACGGCGTGATTTGCCGGTCGCGACGGCCAGTTGCAGCCCTCGTGACCGCCAATCATGCAGCAACTCCCCTGCCCCGGAAAACAACGGGCTGGGGGTCGCATCGTGCAGATAGTGATGACGATAGCGATCGATGAGTGCGGCAATCTGGCGCTCATCAAAGGCACTGCCACTGCCACTGCCACTGCCACTGCCACTACTTAAAGGGAACAGACGGGGCATGGCGACATCAAGGCTCAATCCGATGATCTGCCGGATCTGGGCTGGTGCAGGTACCGCCAGCTCACAATCTCTAGCAGCTCCTTGCACACAGGCAACAATCCGGCCCACCGAATCCATCAGGGTGCCGTCCCAATCGAAAATGGCGAGCCGGATATCCTGCATCAGCGTGGCAAGCCGTTGAGGAAGTTGTCGAGTTCAGGTGCCAGCGGCGCTTCTACCTGCATCTCGCGACCATCGGCCGGATGGGTGAAGCTGAGCTTCCAGGCATGCAAAAAGAGCCGTTTTAGCCCTTGGCTGCGCATTTTCTCGTCAAACGCCGCTTCACCGTACTTATCGTCACAGGCTATCGGATGACCGGCATGCAGGGTATGCACGCGGATCTGGTGGGTACGGCCAGTAATGGGGCTGCACTCGACCAGGGTCGCTTCGGCAAACTGACGCACGATGCGGAACCGGGTTTCGGAGGGCTTGCCATCGGCGCTGACCCGCACTACCCGTTCACCGGATTGCAGATCGTTCTTGCGTAGCGGCGCATTGACCACCTTGACGTGAGCCTGCCACTTGCCACGCACCAGCGCCAGATACTGCTTGCGCATGGTCTTAACGCGCAACTGCTCATGCAAGCTGCGCAGGGCGCTGCGTTTTTTGGCAACAAGCAATACACCAGAGGTGTCGCGATCCAGTCGATGAACCAATTCGAGGAAACGGGCTTCCGGCCGCAGTGCACGCAGCCCCTCAATAACGCCAAAACTCAAGCCGCTGCCACCGTGTACGGCCATGCCGGAGGGCTTGTTCAGCACGATCATGGCATCGTCTTCGAACAGGATCTGGCTCTCCAGACGCTGGATAACCCCGAGGTTGGCTGAAGGCAGCTCATTCTTCTCGGCAACGCGCACGGGGGGCACCCGCACCTCATCACCTGCGCAGAGTTTGTACTCCGGTTTGATGCGCTTTTTGTTTACTCGCACTTCGCCTTTACGAAGGATGCGATAGATCAGGCTCTTGGGGACGCCCTTTAGCTGAGTCTTTAGAAAATTGTCGATGCGCTGCCCGTCATGCTCAGCTTCGATGGTGAGCAGCTGCACTTGTTGTTGTATCTGTGTCATGGCGCGGATTTTAACACTGCCAGCGCCCCTTGGCTGCATGGTTTGTTGAAAAATGGCGCCTTGCTATAAAAGAGGTTTAAATGGGATAATAAACAAGGTTTTGTCATTGTGTTCAAGCCTTGTACTAAGTGGCCAAAAAGTATGCCACCCAATCCCGAAACACCGTGTATACAAGAACATGACGGTTCCCGGGTGCGAGGTACAACGCATGGAGAACACAAACATCACCGTTTATTTGTCTCCATTTCGGCATCCTTATTCATTCCTTCTCGAGAAGTGATGACCAGAACGCCCTTAGTTTGCGCCTCATGCATACCCCAACCGGGAGGTTGCCCCAGTATGCTGAAGACCCGAGGCCGGCGCTGGCAGGACCCAGATGGAGGAAATCAAAATGACACAATAATGAGAACTCAATGAAAAGAATGCTTATCAACGCAACTCAAGAAGAGGAGTTGCGCGTAGCGCTGGTTGACGGACAACAGCTCTACGATTTGGATATTGAAAGTCCGGGACACGAGCAGAAGAAAGCGAACATTTACAAGGGTAAGATCACCCGCGTAGAACCCAGCCTTGAGGCTGCTTTTGTCGACTACGGCGCCGAGCGCCACGGTTTCCTGCCGTTGAAGGAGATCGCCCGCAATTACTTCCCCTCCGGTTACTCCTATCAGGGTCGTCCCAACATCAAAGAAGTGGTCCGCGAAGGTCAGGAAGTTATCGTCCAGATCGACAAGGAAGAGCGTGGCACCAAGGGTGCAGCCCTCACAACCTTTATCAGCCTGGCAGGTAGCTACCTGGTTCTGATGCCCAACAACCCCCGTGCCGGTGGTATCTCCCGCCGCATCGAGGGTGATGAGCGGACTGAACTGAAAGAAGCCCTGAGCGGATTGACCGTGCCGGAAGGCATGGGCCTGATCGTGCGTACCGCCGGTGTGGGCAAGTCTCCGGAAGAGCTGGAGTGGGATCTGAACGTTCTGCTCAACCACTGGGACTCCATCCACAAGGCCTCCCAGGAGCGCGCGGCACCGGTGCTGATCCACCAGGAAAGCAACGTCATCGTGCGTGCCATCCGTGACTATCTGCGTCGCGATGTGGGCGAGATCCTGATCGACAATCCGGTGATTTTCGAACGCGCCAAGGCCCATATCGAGCTGGTACGTCCCGATTTCCTCAACCGCGTGAAGCTGTACAAGGGTGAAGTTGCCCTGTTCAACCACTTCCAGATTGAGAGCCAGATTGAATCAGCCTTCCAGCGTGAAGTGCGTCTCCCCTCAGGCGGCAGCATCGTTATCGATCCGACCGAAGCACTGACCTCCATCGATATCAACTCCTCCCGCGCCACCAAGGGCGGCGATATCGAAGAGACGGCGCTGCAAACCAACCTGGAAGCGGCCGACGAAATTGCCCGTCAATTGCGTCTGCGCGACTTAGGGGGTCTGATCGTTATCGACTTCATCGACATGACGCCGGTTCGCCATCAGCGCGAAGTGGAAAACCGTCTGCGTGAAGCGGTGCATCAGGATCGTGCCCGCATCCAGCTGGGCCGGATCTCCCGTTTCGGTCTGCTGGAGATGTCTCGCCAGCGTCTGCGCCCCTCCCTCAACGAGTCCAGCAGCCATATCTGCCCCCGTTGCCAGGGTCAAGGCGTGATCCGTGACAACGAATCCCTCGCCCTGTCCATCCTGCGTCTCATCGAAGAAGAGGCCATGAAGGACAACACCGAGCAGGTTCACGGCCAGGTGCCGGTGGATGTTGCCGCGTATCTGCTTAACGAGAAGCGTGCCGCCATCGCCAGTCTGGAGCAGCGCAATGATGTGCGTGTTTACATCATTCCGAACCAGCATCTGGAAACCCCGCACTACGAAGTGACTCGCATTCGTCAGAACGAGATCCCGGAAGCGGCCAGCTATGAGCTGAAAACCGAGATTGCCAAGCCGGTCTACCAGCCGAAGCAAGCTCAGGTGATCGAGCGTGAACAACCGCTGCTGCAAGGCTTTGCCCAACCGGCACAACCGGCCCCTGTTGCACCGCAACAGCCGGCGGCTCCCGTTGCTGCGGCCCCTGCCGAAGCCGGCTTCTTCAGCAAGCTGATCAAAGGCATTACCGGCCTGTTCAGCAGCGATGCAGCCCCTGCCGACGTGAAAGCGCCCGCCGAGAAACCAGCAGCTCGTGAAGCACGCAAGGATGAAGGTCAGCGTCATCAGCGCGAAGAAGGTCGTGGCCGTGGTCAGCGTCCTCGTCGTGACGACAATCGTGGCAACCGCAACAATGCGGAAGCTGGCGAGAAGCGTGAAGGTGGCAACCGCGAAGCCGGTGAAAACCGCAATCGCCGTCCCCGCAAAGAGCGCGAGCCTCGTCAGGAGCGTGAAGCTCGTGGCGAAGTGCGCAGCGAACAGCGCATGGAACGTGAACCCCGTCAGGAGCGCGAGCCTCGCGAACCGCGCCAGGAACGTGCACCACGTCCGGCCCGTGAACCTCGTGCGCCCCGTGAGCCGCGCGCCGAAGTCATTGTTGAAGCGGTAGACGCCGTTGATGCAACTGCCGCCCAGCCACGTCAGGAGAAAGAGCAGAAAGTGGCCGAGCGCCGCGAACGTCGCCAACTGCGCAAGCAGATCCGCGTCGATGTCGCCGCTGCTGACACCCCTGCCCTGCCGGTTGACGAAGTACCAGCGCAAGCTGAAGTGATCGATGCCACCGTGGGTAACGAGCAGGAAGAGCAGAGTGAAGGCCAGCGTCGTTCACGCCGCACTCCGCGCAGCCAGCGTATCGAAGGTCAGCGCCGCAAGCGCATCAACGAAGATGCCCGCAGCCAGCGTGACGAAGAACAGCAAGATACCACCACTCTGACCACCGCAGCTCAGGCAGATATTGCCAAAGCGCAGGTTGAAGAGCCGGTAGTGCCTGTTGTTACCATCCCGAGCGCTGAAGCCGTCGCAGCTGCCCTGCAAGCTTCTGCTGCACTGACCGAGCATGTGGTTGTCGAAGCCGTTGCTGAAGAAGCTGCCGAGCAGGCTGCTACCCAGGTCGAAGCAACTCAAGCCGATGTGATCGCTAGCCCGGTTGTTGCCGTTGTTGCCGTTGTCGCCGCTCCGGCTGTCGACGAGGCTGCCGCTACCGTGGTTGAAACCGCTCCGGTTGTTGAAGAAGCCCCTGCTGTCAGCCCCCCTGTCGTAGAAGCTGTACCGGCTGCAGTCGAAATGCCAGTTGCTGTTGTCGAAGCCTCGGCACCTGTCGCTGCGGTTGTGGTGGAAGAGACTCCGGTCGTGACCAAACAGGTTGCTCACGGTGCTGGCCTGCTGGCTCGTGCTCGCAAAGCATCCGCCCCGATGGCAACCCCTGCCGAAGCCCCTGCCCTGCCTGCCCGTGAGCCGGTTAACTACCCGCCGCTGGTACGCAACGAGGTGAGCACATCAGGTCGTCATGGTGGTAGCACTGCCGCCGTCAACGTGGCCACCTGCCCGGCCGGTCGCCCCTAAGCAACCCGGGTTGACCCCCTAAACAAAAGCCACACCAACCGGTGTGGCTTTTTTATTTCTCTTTTCCCCTGTGCACTCACAGACACATTAATACCCATGCTCTGCAAAGCAGCTTTGTCTGTTATCTCTCTTCATCATTGAACACTGCTTTACTCATGTTTACTTTTTCACGTAACAGAGAGGCCAGTTTTTCAGCGCCTATGTTCAGTATGAGGCCAACTGATTTTGTTTGTTTAAAATCTTGTTTGTTGGCATATAAATAGTTGTGTAGACGACGGTCTGCAATGGGCTGGTGTTGGGTTCAAGATCCATTTGATATGGAACCCTCTGGTTCAATGCATACTTGCCAACCAAGGCATTCGGTTGTACCGAAACCTGAATCCTCCTTTCGCAGAAATGGGGAGGTTCGACATAAAGCAAACCTGCCTCAGGTCTTGTTTAACTGATGATCAACTCAGGTCGCATCTACACAGATGCACATATAGGTCACAGTCGGTTGATATAGATTTGCTTTCCGGGAACTAGCCAGCTCCCCTATCCTGGCGGCAACACAATCAATGCACGAGATATTGGTTAGGGCCCTTCCCCACACAATTAAGTGTTGAAACTGAGCCTGACGCTGGCCCTGATACGCGAGACTTCAGTAACCGTTGCTCAACGATTCTGTTTAAAAGGGCATATAAAAACGCCGCCCGGCTTTGCAACCGGGCGGCGTTGAACTGCTTGCTTTGAAAGTGGAATGACTATCAGGCTGTTGCCAGCTTGGCCTGCTCTTCACTGCGCTTGAGCATGGCGTAGGAGACACCGGTCAGCAGTGACCCTGCTGCAATCGCCACGATATACATCATGACGTTGCTGATAGCGTGCGGGATAAAGAGCACAAACAGACCACCGTGGGGTGCCATCAGCTCACAGCCGAACAGCATGGAGAGCGCACCGGTCAGGGCGCCGCCAACCATACAGGCTGGGATAACGCGCATCGGATCCTTGGCGGCAAACGGTATGGCCCCCTCGGAGATAAAGCACAGGCCCAGCACGAAGGAGGCTTTGCCCGCTTCCTGCTCCGCCTTGATGAACTTGGTACGGGCCAGGAAGGTGGCGATCCCCATCCCCAGTGCCGGCACCATGCCGGCGGCCATCACCGCAGCCATCGGGGCATAGGTTTTGGAAGCCAGCAGGCCTACCCCGAAGGCGTAAGCCGCCTTGTTGACCGGGCCGCCCATGTCGAAGCACATCATGGCCCCGATGATGACACCCAGCAGCACGGCGTTGGCAGAGCCCATGTTGTTGAGGAACTCTGTCATGGCATTCATGATGCCAGCCACCGGACCACCGACGACGTAGATCATCACCAGACCGGTAAAGAGGCTGGCAAAGAGCGGAATGATCAGGATCGGCTTGAGCGCTTCCAGGGTGGTCGGCAGGCGTACCTTGTCGCTCAGGTACTTGGCGCTATAACCAGCCAGGAAACCGGCCACGATGCCGCCAAGGAAACCGGCGCCCAGCGAGCTTGCCAGCATACCGCCGATCATGCCGGGGGCGAGACCCGGGCGGTCAGCGATGGAGTAGGCAATGTAGCCGGCCAGCACCGGGATCATCAGGGCAAAGGCGGAGCCACCACCGATCTTCATCAGAGCGGCGGCCAGAGTGCCTTCCACCTTGAACGCTTCGATACCGAACACAAACGAGAGCGCGATAATAAGGCCGCCCGCCACCACCATGGGCAGCATGAAGGATACACCGGTCAACAGGTGCTTGTAGGGGCCGGCTTTTTCCTCTTTCTTGGGCAGGCTGGCACCGCTGTGGCGATAGAGTGTCGCCTCGTTCCACGCCTTGTCCAGCTCGGCACGGGTTTTCTTGAGCGCCGCGCCAGTGCTGGTGCGATAGACCGGCTTGCCATCGAAACGGGCCATGTCCACCTCGATA
The DNA here is from genome assembly GCF_027705905.1 of Aeromonas sp. Y293-4. Lineage (NCBI taxonomy): Bacteria > Pseudomonadati > Pseudomonadota > Gammaproteobacteria > Aeromonadales > Aeromonadaceae > Aeromonas > Aeromonas sp. Y293-4. Next base: position 82,188 of record NZ_JAPDCI010000007.1, read on the forward strand.
TCGGTGGCGAGGAATACCAGATCGGCAGCGGCAATCTCCTCGGCGGTCAGGGCATTCTGGGCACCGACCGAGCCTTGGGTCTCAACGCGGATCTGATAACCCAGCTGTTTGGCCATGGTCTCCAGCGCTTCTGCCGACATAAAGGTGTGGGCCACCCCGGTCGGGCACGCAGTCACCGCCACGATGCGCTTGCCAGCGGCGGCGGGTTTGGCAGCAGCAGGCACGGCTTGATGGCGATAGAGGCTGGCACCGCTGGTGGCGGCTTCCAGCAAGGCGGCCGGATCCTGCAGGGCAAGATCCATGCTCCCCTGATAGACCCGCTTGCCATCATAGACCGCAAGATCCACCGGAGCACTGGCAACAACCAGCACCAGGTCGGCGGCGGCAATCTGCTCCTTGCTCGGCACCTGGCGGGGTTGCACGCTAGAGCCGACATCGAGGGTGAGCTCCCAGCCAGCCAGTTTGGCCTGCTGTTCTATCCGTTTGGCAGCGAGAAAGCTGGTGGCTATGCCCGCCGGGCAAGCCGTAACCAGAATTGCTTTCATTGGGCATCTCCTGAGTTTTCCATTGAGGGGGTATGGCATTGAACCGGTGCCAGCTCATCCAGAGGCTGTACGCGCACCTGTTCAAGTAAGGGGTTGAGCACATTTATATCGTTAAAACCGACCGCCACCTGACTGACCGCCAGAGCCGAGACGGCGGTAGCCAGCCGCAGGGTCTGCTCCGGCGCCCAGCCAAGGCTCAGACCATGGGCGAGACCTGCCACCAGAGAATCGCCAGCACCCACGGTACTGACCACCTGCATCCGCGGCGGAATGGCTTGCCAAACGGCATCCGGGGCAAACCAGATCAGGCCATCGGCGCCGTTGGAGATCACCACGTGGGGGATGCCGCTTGCCTGCAGCGCGCGGGCACACTCGGCCTGCTCGCTCAGGGTCTTGATGGGGCGATCCGCCCACTGGCTCAGCTCCTCCAGATTGGGTTTGACCAGAGTCGGCGCCGCCTTGATCCCTTCGCTTAAGGCCGCGCCGCTGCAATCGAAGATCACCTGCTTGCCCTTGGCCTTGAGCAGGCGGATCAGATGGGCACAGTAATCGGGGGCCACCCCTTTGGGCAGGCTGCCCGCCAGCACGAACCACTCTGCATGCGGAGCCAACTCGTCGATGGCCTGCTCCAGCGCGCTCACTTCCCCTTGCTGGATGGTGAGCCCCGGCAGATTAAGATCGGTGACCCGACCGGATAGCTCGGAGATCTTGACGTTGATGCGGGTGCTGCCCGCGACACGGACAAAGTGATCATCCAGCGCGCGCTCGGCAAACAGGGAGACAAAACTCTGTTCATTGTCAGCGCCCAGCCAACCGGTGACGCCCACGTCGCGGCCCAGATCCTTGAGCACCATGGCAACGTTGATCCCCTTGCCTGCCGCGCGCAGGTTGGCCTCGCTCACCAGATTGACCTCGCCAAGGCTCATCGCCTCAAGACGGGTGGTGAGATCAAGGGCGGGGTTGAGGGTAATGGTGACAATCTTCATCAATGCGCCCCCTCGCCGAGACCAGCGGCAATGGCCTCACCGATCCCCTTGAGAGCCGCTTCGGCATCTGCACCTTCGGCGCGAAATGCCAGACGGTGACCGCACTTGACCCCAAGGCCGATCACCTTCATCAGGCTCTTGGCGGAGACTGCCTCGCCGCTACCATCCAGATTGGCAACCCGGATATCTGATTCAAACTCTTTGGCCACCTTGACCAGCATGGCGCCCGGACGGGCGTGCAGGCCGTGAGGGTTGATGATGGTGAAGGTTTCACTAAGACCGCTCGCTGGCCCTGCCTGCAACATGGCAAGCCCTTCGCCACCCGCCAGCATTGCCAGCTGACCAGCGGCCGCCAGCATTGCCAGATTCTCCAGTTGCGGCAGATGGCCGCTATCTGCGGCGCACAGCAGTAGCATGGCGCTGACCGGCAGATCCCCTGCGCGAAGTTCGCTGCTGGGCGTTGCCAGCACCCAGCCAGTCTGGGCCGCTTGCGCCCGGGCCAGCCAGACGCCCTCGCCCAGATAGGCGGGATCGCTTGCCAGCAGGGCGCTCACCATGGCGGCATCGCCCCAGCCCGCCGATTTGGCGCGGGCGGCTGCTCCCAGCAGCAGTTGGTCGCGATCATCGGCCGGGAAGTCAGCCAGGGTCAGGTATTGCACCTCTTTGGCGGCAGTGGAGCCAGTCAGGATGTTGATGATAGTGTCGGCATCGGTGGCCTCTTTGAGCTGGGCTGCCGCCTGCTCGTCACCCAGCACATGGGTGAGCTGGCGCAAAATGCCCAGATGCTCGTCTGACTTGGCGGCGATGCCGATGGCGACATAGGCGATCTGCCCCTCATCCCACTCGATACCATTGGGGAACTGGGCCACCATGACGCCGGTGCTCTTCACCAGATGACGGGTATCGGTGGTGCCGTGGGGAATGGCGATGCCGCTGCCAAGATAGGTGGCATGCTGCGCTTCCCGAGCCAGCATCCCATCCACATAGCCCGCTTCCACCAGACCGGCTTCGGTCAGTTTGCCTGCCAGCAGGGCAATGGCGTCCGACTTGGTTGCCACCGACTGTCCCAGCAAGATCTGCTCTCGCGCCAACTTCAACATAGAGACTCTCCATCAGGTTCCGGCCGCGCCGGTACGTCACAATTGAACATTAGGGTAACTCGCCAGCTGACAATAGACCCGAACACGGTTGACTGTGATCGGAGCCTGATTTTCAGGCCACTGGGTCTCTTCGTTGCTGACAGGCTGAATCGTTTCACTTACACTCAGACTGAATCGTTTCAGCGAATTGATCAAGTACCCACAAAGAGTGCTTTTCAATGATATGATCCCGCGCACACTTTTCGGTGCCCTCACCCGGCAGTGACCGTGGGCCTTGCAACTCAAACAGAGCCAATATGATGAAACTGGATGAAATCGCCGCCCTCGCCGGTGTCTCGCGCACCACGGCAAGCTATGTGATCAATGGCAAGGCCGATCAATACCGCATCAGTCAGGCCACCCGCGACAAGGTGATGGCCGTTGTCACCGCCCATAACTATCAGCCGGACAGCCGCGCCGCCTCCCTGCGCGGCGGCCAAACCAAGACCCTCGGCTTTATCCTGCCCGACCTTGAGAACGCCAGTTACGCCAAACTGGCCAAACGGCTGGAACAGGGGGCCCGGGCACAGGGATATCAGCTGCTCATCGTCTGCTCGGAAGATGAGCCCGCCACAGAAAAAGAGCTGGCCCAGATGCTGGTGAGCCGCCATGTGGACGCCCTGCTGGTGGCCAGTTGCCTGCCGCCGGACGACCCCTTCTACGGTAAATTGCAGGCGCAAGGCAGCCAGATCCTCGCCATCGACCGGGCGATGGCCGCCGACAAGTTTGTCACCGTCGCCAGTGAAAACGAGAAGGCGAGCTTTGATCTCACCAGCTCCCTGCTCACCCCGACTCTGCGCCATATCGCCTTGATCACCGCGCTGCCGGCACTCACGATCAGTCAGGAGCGCAAAGCCGGTTTCGAGCAGGCGGTCGCCAGTCACAGCGCGGCTCGCCACCTGTGCGAGGGGGATCACTTCTCTCGCCTTGAGGGGTATCGCCTGATCAAAGATCTGCACCAGCAGCTGGGTCAACTGCCCGAAGCGCTAATCACTACCTCCTATATCCTGATGGAGGGGGTACTCGACTACCTGTTGGAGCAAGAGATCGATATGAGCCAGCTCGCCATGGCTACCTTCGGGGACGATCGGCTGCTCGACTTCCTCCCCTTTGGCATCAACTCCCTGCCCCAGCAGCACGACGCGCTGGCGAGTCAGGCGCTGGAGCTAGCGCTCAAGGCGGTGAACGGCGACTACCAGAGCGGGCTGCACTATGTGAGCCGCACCCTCAAGCGCCGTCGCTAACCTGACCGCTGCAGACCCGATTTGCTGTCAATGGGTGGGTAAAGCGAACAGATGACAATAAGGCTGCCAGCATCGGCAGCCTTATTGTTTTCCCCCACAACCCTACCCGCCCGCTTTGCTTTCTCTACCGTCTGGCCGACTAAACAACTGGCCTCCACACTCCTTCACCCCACAACTAAACGCCAACGCCACGACAAGGCACTCCCCCATCCGTGCAGCAACCACTTGGCTGACCTGTATCAATGAGCCCCTGCCAGTCATTTTTTGGTGCTTTTTTCTTCAATTAGCTACCGCTGTCATCATTTATTTCCACTTATTGCCACAAGCCAGCACAAGATCCGTATAAAAGGGGTTGTTTCCGCTATTTTGATCCGCTAACTTGGCAACCATCTTTTACAACTGACAGGTTTTAGGTACAGATGTTCCCGTTCCGATATTGCTAGCCTCCGGCCCTATCACCGGAGGCACCTTCTGATAACGCCAATTAGCCCCCTCTTGTTGACGTCACTGCTGGCGTCGCCTGTTTGCACTGACACCGCTACGTTCGGATGGATAACATGAATACCAAAACCCTGGGTTGTACCCTGTTGATTGCCGGCACCACCATAGGTGCCGGCATGCTGGCCCTGCCGCTGGCCTCCTCGTCCCTCGGCGGCCCCGCCACCCTGATGTTGATGGTCGGCCTCTGGGCCCTGATGGCCTTCACCGCCATGCTGCAAGTAGAGGCAAGCCTCAACACCGGCAAGTGGTACCTGCACCAGCTGGCGGATCATCTGCTCGGCCCCTGGGGCAAGCGCATCGCCTCCTTCTGTATCCTGATGCTGTTCTACTCGCTGGCCTCCGCCTACATCAGCGGCGGCAGCAGCCTGCTGGCACAGGCGCTGGCCGATGCGGGCATGACCCTCAGCCAGGAGCAGGCCGCCTGGGCCTTTACCCTGCTGTTTGGCGGCATGGTCTGTGTCGGCACCCGCTCGGTGGATTACCTCAACCGGCTGATGTTCACTGTCAAACTGGTGATCATGGTGGTGGTGCTGGCGTTGCTGCTGCCCCGCACCGAAGGACAGCATCTGCTCTCGATGCCGCTGGGTCAGGGCCTGTTACTGGCGGGCCTGCCGGTGATCTTCACCTCATTCGGCTTTCACGGCTCCATTCCAAGCGTGATGCTCTACCTTGGTGACTGCCCCAAGCAGTTGCGCCGAGTCTTTGTCTGGGGCTCAGCCCTGCCGCTGATCCTCTACGTGCTGTGGCAGGTGGCGATCCTAGGTCTGCTCGGCCAGCAAGCCCTGCTGCAAACCGGCGGGGCGCTCGATAGCCTGCTGGCCAACGTCGGCAAGCTGGTGAGCTGGCCTGCGTTTAATCAGGAGATGCACCTGTTTGCCGATCTGGCGCTCGCCACCTCCTTCCTCGGGGTAACGCTGGGGCTGTTCGACTTTATGGCCAAGGTGACCCGCCGCAAGGACAACTGGCAGGGCCGCACCCAGACTGGCCTTATCACCTTTGTGCCGCCATTGCTGTTTGCCCTCTACTTCCCGCAGGGCTTTATCATGGCCCTCGGCTACGCCGCCATCGCGCTGGCGATCCTCGCGGTACTGCTGCCGGTGGCGCTGGTATGGAAGAGCCGCAAACAGGCGCCTGCCCACCACTACCGTGCCCCGGGTGGCGTAGTGGCGCTGGGAGTAGCCGCCGCCATGGGCATACTGATTGTTGGCGTCCAGATCAGCGTCAGCCTTGGAATGCTGCCAGCGCTGTAATCCCAGATACTGAATGCCCCAAATAGCCAAGCCCCGCCAATTAACTTGACGGGGCTTTTTGTTGGAAAAGAAATCAAGTTGGATACAGGCATCCGCCATTAATTAAGAGTGCGACCCTTACCAAACAAACACCCAAACCTTCAGCTATATACCGACCTTTTTACTACCCAACCCTGAATAATCAGTTCAAAAACCGTTCATGCCCCTTCGCAACACTGCCCGCTCGTTTATCGCTATCAGGAGTCTTAAAACAATGATGTTGCACCTCAAGAAGAGCACCCTTGCCCTCGTCCTGCTTGCCGCCAGCGGCGCACTTAGTGCCGCCGAAATCGCCAACAACAATATTACCGAGGCGGAGATCAAGGCCGCGCAGGATGGTTGGGGCGCGGCGCTTATCAAGATCAGCGATGACTATCGCGTCGGTGGGATTGAGCGCGCCAAGGCGACTGCCGAGTCGGTGCTCGACAGCGCTTATGGCTACCAGCAGGGGCCGGTGCTGTTCAAGCCGACCCTTGCCGGTGGCGAGCAGACCTTTCGCACCAACCGCGAGGGGGCGCTGGCCTACTTTGTCGGCAACAACAGCGCCTATCCGGCCGATAGCGGCTTTGCCCTGAAAAACTGGCAGAGCTATCGCTATGACAATGCCGCCGTCTATATCAACGGCGACATGGCGCTGACCATGGGCAAGGTGCATCTGGTGGATCGCGACAACAAGGAAACTACAGTCGACAAGACCTGGGGTTTCAAGAAGGGGGATGATGGCAAGGTGCGCATCGTGCTACACCACTCCTCCCTCCCTTACGAGGGGTAATGACGGGGCGCAGCCCACCATCAACACGGTCAAAATACAGCCCTGCCACCTCGGCAGGGCTGTTTGTTTTGCGCCTGCGCTTGGCAGATGGCAAGTGAATAGATGACGGTCGTGCTAAAGCAGTTTGCTGCTACCCTCAAGGCAAGCCATTGAGATGCCGAGCAATATCGCGTCTCAACACCAGCTACTCGATATCATCACACAAGGAGCCAGATACCATGACCATACTGCCTGTTTACGCGGCCCTGCTCGCCCTGCTGTTTGTGTTGCTGAGCATTCGAACCATTCGCACCCGCCATAGCCGCAAGGTGGCGCTGGGGCATGGGGATGACCCCGCCATGCTGCGGGCCATGCGGGTACACGCCAACTTTGCCGAGTATGTCCCCCTCGCCCTGCTGCTGATCTATTTCGTCGAAACCGGCAGCCATACCCCCTGGCTTATCCATCTGCTGGGGAGCGCCTTGCTGCTTGGCCGCCTCTGCCATGCATTTGGCATGAGCCGCACGCCGGAGAACTTCCGTTATCGGGTGGCGGGAATGGGGCTGACCTTCACAGTGATCCTGGTGAGCGCGACCCATATCCTGATCATGGCGCTGCTCCCCTGACCCGGCCGTCACGAATAACTGGCGAAGCGGTCTGGCAGCCATCCCAATCGGCTATTCTTCACTGCACAGATAGTCGCAACAGTGCTGCTTAAATAAGCCCGATTCAGGAGTGCGATATGAAGTGGATTGGCTGGTTACTGCTTGTCGGGCTGACTCCCGTTGCCCACGCAACCCCGCTGAAGCTGGCGGCAGCAGTCGAACACACTGCGATATTGCGCCCTTTTATTCATGACTGGTTTGGCCGAGCCGGCATCGACTTTCAGTTGATCCCCTGCACTTATGCCCGCTGCGAAAAGTTGATTGAGGCAGACCATGCGTCGATGGCGATATGGCCCGGATCAAGGGCTTTGATCAGACCTATCCCCACTTGCTGCAGATCGGTGCCCCCATCTCGGAGGCGGCGATTTATGGTCAGCCAAGGGATAACCCGAGCTGGCCCCCTGCCAAGGGTACCGTGATTGGCTGCCTGCGTGGCATCCAGTGGTGCGAGCGCTTCCTCGGCAACTATCAGGTCATCTGGTTGAACGATGAGAAGCAAGGGCTTGCCCAACTGCATCGAGGCAAAGTGGACTGGCTCATCAAAATGCGCCCCGCCTCTCAACCCGCACTGGCGTCCCCCTGGCAGAAGATCACCAAAGAGCAGGTCTTTCTCTATCTCGATAAAAAGCACCGGGCGGAAATTGCAGCCCTGCTCAAGGTACAGCTGGCGTTTATCAATAACGGCCGCTGGCTGGCGATGCAAAAGCAGTACCTCTCCGCCATCTAGCGCTGCTCTCGCAGCACCACACAGTGCCGATTGCATGGCTGAAAAAACAAAAAGCCCTGCCAGATTGGCAGGGCTTTTCAGTCAACCGCATAGCTGGGGAGTCAAGCTCCCGAGCCGCTTACTGGTTGTGGGTAGAGCGACGTGGACGACGGGCCTGAGCCGGTTTGCCAGCGCCATCAGCCGGACGCTGACCACCTTGCGGCTTGGGCTTGCCACCGTTACCGGTACGTGCACCACCCGCATTGCCATTGGAGGCGGAACGACCGGCACCTTGACGCTGGCCCTGACCTTGCGGACGCGGCGCACGGCGCTGCTCGCTCGGATCGCGGGGCTCTTTGCGCAGCGGCGCGCCGATACCACGGGCGATATTGTCCAGGGTCTCGCGGGAGGCTTCGAAACCGGCCACCTGCTCGCACGGAATGTTCTGCTTGGTCAGACGCTCGATAGCCTTGATAAGCTTGCCTTCATCGGCAGCCACCAGCGAGATGGCGTGACCGGCAGCACCGGCACGGCCGGTACGACCGATACGGTGCACGTAATCTTCCGCCACGTTGGGCAACTCGAAGTTGACCACTTGCGGCAGCTTGTCGATGTCCAGACCACGGGCGGCGATGTCGGTCGCCACCAGCACCTTGACGCTACCATCCTTGAAACCGGCCAGTGCGCGAGTACGGGCACCCTGGCTCTTGTTGCCGTGGATGGCGGCTGCGCTGACGCCGTTCTTGTCGAGGGTCTCGGCAACACGGTTGGCCATGTGCTTGGTACGGGTGAACACCAGTACCTGCTGCCAGTTGTTGCTGGTGACCAGATGACTCAGCAGCGCGATCTTGTTGGCCTTGTCGCACGGGTGCACCAGCTGCTCGATACGCTCGGCGGTGCTGTTGCGCGGGGCCACTTCGATCACCGCCGGGTTATCCAGCAGACCGGTGGCCAGTTCGCGGATCTCGTCGGCGAAGGTGGCGGAGAAGAGCAGGTTCTGGCGCTTCTTCGGCATCAGGGCCAGGATGCGGCGGATGTCGCGGATAAAACCCATGTCGAGCATGCGATCCGCTTCGTCCAGTACCAGGATCTCCACCTCGTCGAACTTGACGGCGTTCTGGTTATAGAGATCCATCAGGCGGCCGGGACAGGCCACCAGCACGTCCAGACCACGGCGAGTCGCCATCATCTGCGGATTGATGCTGACGCCGCCGAAGACAACATGGCTGCGCATCGGCAGGTGTTTGCCGTAGTTACGTACGCTCTCGCCCACCTGGGCGGCCAGCTCGCGAGTCGGGGTCAGCACCAGCGCACGAATGCGGTTCGGAGAAACCTTGCGCTTGCTCTCCATCAGACGTTGCAGCATCGGCAGGGTAAAGCCTGCGGTCTTGCCGGTCCCTGTTTGGGCCGCCGCCATCAGATCGCGACCAGCCAGAACGGCGGGGATCGCTTGCTGCTGAATGGGAGACGGGGTGTCGTAGCCTTGTTCGGCAACGGCACGCAACAAGGGTTCGGCCAGACCGAGGGAAGTAAAACTCATAATTACCTGCTAGAGATAGGGGCGCCGGGGATTTGTGGTGGGGCTCCTCTGCTGAGCCGATGCCATCTCACAAGATCTGGGCCTATTGAGAAAACAACGATTTCCCCGGGGAGCAGAGCAAAGGGGAAAGAATAGAGGCGCAGTCTAACGGAGTTGCCCGGGATAAACGAGAAAAATGTGATGCTCCTCCCAGCACGAACAGAAAATCCCCCTCCTGCCCCCCGAATAATCCCGTTGATTGATGTAGCACGCACCACACTATTAACTGGCAACACAATATCTGCCCTCGCAGGCCTGACTCGCGGGGCAAAAGCACGGGATAGAAGAACACAATAACGAGGTTTAGCTATGACCACGCCATATCGTCCCCGCGGCAGCTGGAAGGCAAGGATTGGCCTGCTGCTTCTGCTGCTAAGCCCTGCCCTGCATGCCAGTCAGACCCTGACCGTGGCCTGGAGTCACTGGCCCCCCTTCAGCCAAATCAACAACCGGGGTGAGCTGGATGGGCTGGATGTCAGCCTGACCCGCCAGATCCTCACCCAGGCGGGCTTTGCCCCCAAGTTTCGCGAGCTTCCCTGGGCGCGGGCACTGCATCTGGTAGAACACGATCAGCTGGATGTGGCGATGGCCGCCCTCCCTCTGCCGGAGCGCCAGAGCTATGCCCGCTTCTCGACCCCCTACCGCCAGAGTGCCTATGTGCTGCTGAGCAATGACCCTATCCCCGGCCATCAGGATCGCTGGGCACAGCTCGATAATCTGCCCGCGTTGTGCAACGAGAAAGGGCTCAAGATAGGCAAGTTGCGCGGCACCCGCCCCATGCATCAGATGGATAGCTGCCCGGCGCTTAAAATGGCGACCGAATACAACGCCGATGAGCGGATGATCGATCTGCTGCTGGCTCGCCGCCTCGATGGCATCATCATGGAGTGGCAATATGCCCGCTACCGGCTGGCCCAGCTGGGGGCCGAAGAGTTTATCAGCTGCCAGCTGTTGCTACACCACCAGCCGGTCAGCCTGATGTTTGCCAAAAACAGCGTGAGCGAAGAACAGATCCTCAAAGTCAACGAGGCCATTCATGCCTTGCCCAAACCCCACAACAAGTTCTCGCCCCCCAGGTGTCGCCTCAATGCCGATCCGGGCGCCGCGGATCTGCTGACCCGCACTCTCCGCAAGCATTGACGGGATAAGCCACCACCTGAAATTGCAAAGGCGCCCCGAAGGTCGCCTTTTTGGTATTGTCGAACTTGATCCCCAAACAGGGAGCGATCAGTCGATGCGCAGCAACTGCGATCAGCGTAGCTGTGGGGTATGGGTCAACACCCCCTGGTTCTGGGCGCGATGGCGCAGCAGATGATCCATCAACACCAGCGCCAGCATGGCTTCGGCGATGGGCACGGCGCGAATGCCGACACAAGGATCGTGACGACCCTTGGTGATCATCTCGATTGCCTCGCCTTCGGTATTGATGGTCTTGCCCGGCACAGTGATACTGGAAGTCGGTTTGAGCGCCATGCTTACCACGATATCCTGACCTGACGAGATCCCACCCAGAATGCCGCCCGCATGGTTGCTGGCAAAGCCCGCCGGGGTCATCTCGTCGCGATGCTCGGAACCTTTTTGCTCCACTACCGCAAAGCCGTCACCGATCTCCACCCCTTTCACCGCATTGATGCCCATCATGGCGTGGGCAATGTCGGCGTCGAGACGATCAAACACCGGCTCACCTAAGCCCACCGGCACATTGCTGGCAATGACCTGCACCTTGGCACCAATACTGTTGCCCTCTTTTTTCAGGTCACGCATATATTGATCGAGCTCTTCCAGCTTGCCCGCATCGGGGAAGAAGAAGGGATTCTGCTCAATCTGCGCCGCGTCAAACGCCTCAGCCTTGATGGGGCCGAGCTGGGAGAGAAAACCGGTGATCTCGATGCCATGCACCTGTTTCAGGTACTTCTTGGCGATCGCCCCCGCCGCTACCCGCATCGCGGTCTCGCGTGCCGAGGAGCGACCACCGCCGCGATAGTCCCGCTGACCATACTTCTGGTGGTAGGTGTAGTCAGCGTGACCCGGCCGGAACAGATCCTTGATGTCGGAGTAATCCTTGGAGCGCTGATCGGTATTCTCGATGAGCAGCCCGATGGAGGTGCCGGTGGTCTTGCCCTCGAACACCCCGGAGAGGATCTTCACCTCGTCCGGCTCACGGCGCGGCGTGGTGTAGCGGGAAGTGCCCGGCTTGCGCCGATCCAAGTCTCCCTGCAGATCCGCCTCGCAGATCTCCAGCCCCGGCGGGCAACCATCGACCACGGCGCCCAGCGCCAGGCCGTGGCTCTCGCCAAAGGTGGTGACCCGAAAGAGTTGACCAAAACTGTTCCCTGCCATGCGCGCTCCTGCTTAGTTCTTGTAGATGGCGAAATGATCCTGATACTGCACCAGCTCGTCACGGGTCATCACAAAGACGCCGTGACCGCCGTTTTCGAATTCGACCCAGGTAAAGGGGATCTCGGGGAACTGGGCTTCCAGATGGATCATGCTGTTGCCCACCTCCACCACCAGCACGCCGTTATCCTTGAGGAAATCTGCCGCATGAGCCAGCAGACGCTTGGTCAGCTTGAGACCATCGGAGCCGGACGCCAGCGCCAGCTCGGGCTCGTGACGGAACTCGTCTGGCAGATCCGACATATCTTCGGAGTCCACATAGGGCGGGTTGGAGACGATGAGATCGTACTTGTCGCCCGCCGGCAGATCGCGGAACAGATCGGAGCGGATCGGAATGACCTGCTGCTCCAGCCCGTGATCGTTGATATTGCGCTCGGCCACGTTCAGCGCATCGATGCTGATGTCGATGGCATCCACTTCCGCTTCAGGGAACTCGTGGGCCATGATGATGGCGATGCAACCTGAGCCGGTGCACAAGTCCATGATCCGGGTCGGTTCATGTTTGAGGAAGGGCGCGAAACGGTTGGCCACCATCTCCGCAATGGGGGAACGGGGAATGAGCACCCGCTCGTCCACGTAGAACTCCCAACCGGCATACCAGGCCTTGTTGGTCAGATAGGCGGCCGGTACCCGCTCCTGTACCCGGCGGATAATCAGCTCGGCGATACGGTGACGCTCGCTGCTGGTGAGACGGGAGTGGCGCATGGCCGGGTCTACATCCGGTGGCAGATGTAACGCGGGCAGTACCAGCTGCACAGCTTCATCCCAGGCGTTGTCGGTTCCATGACCGTAAAAAATCCCGGCGTCGTTGAAACGACTCATGGCCCAACGCAACATGTCCTGGATGGTGTGCATCTCGGCAACCACCTCATCGATAAATATCTTGTCCAAATCCACCTCCAAGTCGAGTAATATCCGGCCCGAGCCCCGTTTACGTTGCGGGCAAGACGCATACCTAATACATGAGCATCTGATGAAAAAAACGCCCTCACCGACAGACGAGGAAACCCTGCTGTTCCGCGATGCGATAAAAGGTACCCGGAAAATCAAGCAAGATACCATAAGGGCCGAGTTACGCCCGGTCAAGCAGAAACGCGAATTGCGCGAAACCCGCGAAAAGCTTGGGGTTGACCACTATTTCAGCGATGAGTATCAGCCCCATCTCGACGATGATGGGCCGACCCGTTACGTGCGGGAAGATGTGTCAAAATTTGAGCTGAAAAAGCTCAAGCGGGGCATTTATCCGCCGGAGATCTATCTCGATCTGCACGGCATGAACCAGCAGCAGGCAAAACAGGAGCTGGCGGCCCTGCTCACCCTCTGCCAAAAAGAAAACATTCACGTCGCCTCGGTGATGCACGGCATCGGCAAACATATTCTCAAGCAGCGCATTCCCAGCTGGCTGGCCCAGCACCCCAATGTGCGCGCCTTCCATCAGGCCCCCCGCGAATGGGGCGGCGACAGCGCCATTCTGGTGTTGCTGGATATCGAAGAGTAGTTAGCCAAACGACCACACTATACTGAATATCAATATGTTATTCGCCGTGGAGGTCGCATGTTTACACAGGGTTCCCATGCCGACATAAAGTCATCTCTCGACGCCATCGGCGCTGCCGTGGCGGTGTTCAGCCTCGACAAGGATGATCACTTTGTGCTGGTCTCTGCCAACGATACCTTTGCCAAGGCGTTCGAGCTGGATGTCCTTGGCAGCATTGGCAAACAGTTGAGCGAGATGTTTCCCCGCTACATCACCAATACCATCGAGCCGCCAATGCACGAATGTGTGCGCATGCAGACAGGGCTCGAGAGCGAGCTGCCTATCGACAGCCTCTCGCGTACCAGTTGGTGGCGCTTTATTCTCTCCCCAATCATCCCCGAGCAGGCACGGATCAACCGGATCATCGTGACCGCCATCGATATCACTGCCAAAAAGCAGCTGGAAGAGGCGCTCACCACCAGTCGCCGTCGCTTCGAAGCAGTGGTCAACTCCGCCTATGACGGCATCATCAGTGTCAGCAGCGAATCACGCATCGAGCTTATCAATACCGCCGCCTGCGAGATGTTCGGGATCGACGAAAGCTATCTCGGCAAGCGGCTGGAAACCCTGCTTCCCCAGCGTTTTCGCGCCAATCACGAAACCTATTTCAAAGCCTTCAGCAGCTCCCCCATCAATTCGCGCCCGATGCATGCCCGCGCCTCGGTGATGGGTCTGCGCCGCGACGGCAGCGAATTTCCGCTGGAGGTGACCATCGCCAAGATCAATCTGGGCCCGACCACCGAGATGACCGCCATCTTGCGGGATATCTCGGAGCGAGCCCGACTGGTGGAGGAGTTGAAGGTCGCCGCCACCACGGATCCCCTGACAGGCATTGCCAACCGGCGCCGCTTCAACGAGCTGGTCAACGCCGAGATGCAACGCTGCCAGCGTTTTGGCCATACCATGAGCCTGCTGCTGATCGATATCGACCACTTCAAGGAAGTCAACGATACCTTTGGCCATCAGCAGGGGGATTTGGCGATCCTGAGTCTGGTGAAACGGATCAGCAAACAGCTGCGGGAGGTGGACATGCTGGGTCGCTGGGGTGGCGAAGAGTTTATCGTGCTGCTGCCGGAAACCTCCCTCGAGCTCGCCTGGGCCAGCGCCGAGCGGATCAGGCTAGCCATCGAATCCCAGCACCATGCACTGGACGGGGCTCTTGAAATCTCCCTCACCATCAGTATCGGGATCAGCGCCAGCAAGGGCAGCCATGACACTGTAGAGAGGATGGTTAGACGAGCCGACACCGCCCTCTATTTGGCCAAGAAACAGGGGCGCAACTGCTGCCGCAAAGAGGAACCGGAGCCGACCTGATGGCGCACGCCCCTGCCCTCTGGTGACACTGCTAACCTTTGCCTGCAGAGATAACCAACCGCAACGAATACAAAAGACAGCGCTACTCTTTTCGGTAGCGCTGATTTTTTCGTTCTGCTTTTGGTGCACGTTTCAATCACCACCATCAAGGGGACGGCTAAAGCGCAGTGGGCCACCATCAGCCAGAGAGAGCCTCACTGACAGCATGCCGCCGTTGGGCAATTGCCACTCAAAGAAGTCATCAAATCCGGCAATCATTACGGCGCGGATCACCTTGGCGACCACGCCGTGCGCCACCAGTAGTATCCGCTCCCCTTGCATGCTCGAAGCAAGTTCCGTGAGTCCCTGTGAGACCCGGGCAATCACCTCATCAATGGTTTCACCACCGGGAGGAGCTTCAGCCCAGCGCCGGGTGATATTGCGCGCCCACAGTTCGGGATAGCGTGTTCTTGCCTCTACCTGCGTCAGCCCTTCAAACAGGCCGACATCCCGCTCACGAAAGGCAGGCACAAGCTCCACAGCCAATCCCAGCTGACGAGACAAGATGGCAGCGCTCTCCCTTGTTCGCAGCAGCGGGGACGCCAGCAGCCGATCGAACGGCGGCTGTGCCACAGCCACCTTCTCAGCCAGCCGGGATATCTGACGCATACCATCGTCATTGAGCCCGATATCCAGCGCGCCCTGATAACGCCCTTCCGCATTGGCCTGCGTCTCGCCATGGCGGATCACCACCAGTTCCATGGTGCACTCCTCTTTCCTGCTATCTGCTTAGTGATTAAACCGCATGCGACTTCCCATTCGGATAACGAGACGACAATCCCCATTCATCTGCGCACCTCAACAATTATTTTAAATCGAGCAAGATTACCTCGCTCCCAGTGAAAATAATCTGCTGAACTACGCACACTCATCCGTAAACAAATAGATACACATGACTTTTACATCCAATATGTTCATTTTTCTCTCTGTGAAATAAATGTCGCCAAGGTGATACTATCAATTGATAGATGGGAAGAATAAACACCCTCATCATAAATAAGACAAAGATGGCGTCATGGGTGCACTCTTCTAACCCATCGTTTAGCAAAACATCACACAACGTTTTTTGAATATTACTAAGCCCAGCCATCAATAAAGTTTGATATGGACCGTTTACGTCACTTTAATCTGGAAAGAAAAGTTGGCTGGGAAATATAGTTCCCCCTCCAGATTGATGGATCTTTTTTCAATCGCTGCCACATATTATCTCATACCATAAAAATATATAAAAAGGGGGCCAAGCCCCCTCTCCTTATCAATCAATGGATGGACTGTCTCTTTATTGGGTCGTCACCAACGCCCAGGGGCCACCTTTGGCGGGATCATCCCCTTGCGTCCACCATTTGGCCTGATAGACGGCTCCCTTGTAGCTCACCTTGCTGCCCGCGGTGTAGACCTTGGTCGCTTCCCAGGCCGGGTTGCCACCGATGGGAGGTTCGCTCGGATCGACCGGTGGTGGAGTCAGTTTGTCCACAACCCGCACTTTCGGCCAGTTGGCGTGGGAGCCGTAGAAGTTGGTCACGCACTTCTCGTAATCACCCGGCACCAGCGCAGAATAGGCGGTCTGAAAGCCCACCAGCTCGCACTCGAAGGAGTAACCGCCCGGGCGATCCGGATAGTATTTCCAGTTGCCATCCCAGTTGGTGTAGAGCACGTCGGTAGCGCCGTTAAGATTGAGGCTGCCATAGGGAGTCTGCTGCCAGCAGGTGTTCTTCTCATCCGCCTTTATCGGGATCTGGTAGTGGTTGGCCAGCCCTTCCCAGTAGCGGATGCGATTGACCGGCTGCCCCTTGTCCTTGTTCTGCTCGCCACACTCGATGCCGCCGTTGATGACGTTGATGGTGGTACCGAAGCCATAGCCGATACCGGCGTCAGCTTCCCGTTTGGAGGGTACCCAGGTACGATCAATCACGTGCAGCATGGCCGGTTTCGGGGCCTGCGGGGTGAGGAAAAACCAGATGGCAGAAGCGAGGTTAAGCCAGGAGTCCGCCACCAGACCCGGGTTGTTGAGCAGCACGGAGGCATCGCCATCAAACATCGCCTCGGAGAAGGCACCGTAGTTGAAGTGGTAAGAAAGCTGCTTGGCGCCGCGGCCGAAGTACCCCTGACCCGTGCTGCAGGGCCACTTCTTGTTCTGCCAGTCGTTCTGGCCGCAGCCTGTGGTATAGCCGGTCTGTCCCTCTGACCAGCCCATCTCCCGCACATGCACCAGCGCCTGTTGCCACTCCTCCAGCCCCAGCGGGTTATCGGAGACGTTCTCCTTGGCAATATGGCCACCGGTCTCCTGAGAGAAGTGGGCAAAGGCGGTCACGATGGATTTTTTACAGATCGCATCAGAATCACGCCCGTCAGTATACTCACCACAGAACGCAGGGAATTTACCGATGGCTCGCAAGAAGCGGACATAAGTATATTCCGGCGCTGCCATCTGGGTTAAATATTCCCATTCAGATTGGGGAAATACCCGTTCAACCCGTTTTACGTTGTCAGGATTGCTTGCCAAACCCGGTTCAATGGCATCAACGATTTTATTGGACCGGGTCGCCAATGCCTTGGCCCATATTGCATACATTGGATTAGCCGTCTTGGCTTTTTCCATGGCGGCCAGATCCGGGGCCGCAATCACATATCCTCCCGCATTTTGCGGATCGGGTTGAATATTCATGGCTGCACTCATTGCGGCATAGCTTGGCAATGCGCAGGCGGCAGCGATCAGCCAGGCACAACGCTTGGGTTTGAACATGTTTATCGTCCTTGTTTGAATTAATGCGTTCCAAGAGTAGGTGTTTCAACAACTAAATTCACGATGAGAATTAAGAAATAAGCAGAATTTGTGAGCCATTTCACCTTGTGATATTCAGTGCAGCTGAAACAAAGAAATTGAACCCAAATGAAAACGCCAGAGTGTGATCTGTCGCCCATTTTTAGAACAATTGAGACGGCCAGGTGACCTGCCATACGGTCATTGTTCGTGATGAAAAAAAATGGCTGACAGGCTCAACCTGTCAGCCATCATCAATGTTCAAGAGAAATGCTCGAAATCGCCGGATGTCAGGCACGCACGGCACGGATCAGGATATTGCGCGGGGTCATGGGTTTGGCACAGAACTCCCCCACCTCGACCCGATAGCCCTGCTCTTGCAAAAAGAGCGCGCGATCCAGCGCCAGCCAGATCTCGAGGGGACGGCGAAATAAATGACGTACCAGCTCCATGCGGACGACATCACCAAAGCGGCGCTCCCCGTGTTCCAACCAGGCGGGGTAGTCCAGCCCGGCGGGCAGCACAATTCCTTTGCGTTCAGCAGCCCAAACGCAGAATGCCTCGAAGGTGCCGGTCAGCAGGCTCTTTTGCATATTGGGCACCGGCAGATACTCATCCACACCGCGCACCTGACGCTGCAGGCAGTCAAAACCGAGCCGCCACACCACTTCCTGCTCGCGTAGGCGGGCGATCCGCGCACCGCCAGTGACCGTCTCCTGTAGCGGCAACTTGAGATCCGCCTTGCTCAACACCAGCTCGCTGGCGCTGGCCGCGGCTGACAGCGGGCGATAGTGGCTGGTACGGATCAGGTGGTAACAACAGGGAGAGATGGTCACGCCGCTGGCACTGCGCTCGGCCACCCGCTCCAGCAGATGGGTGTGCAGCTCGCCGCAGGCATGGAGTGCCATAGCGTGATGTTCGGGGGCGATCAGCGCCGCCGATTCGGGGGCAAAGGCATCGGCGCAGGTAAAGGTCATATTGGCGCCATCCCGCTCGGCCAGCAGCCGACCTTCGTCACAAAGCTGCCCTTGCAGCTCCAGACTGAGGATCGGAGCCTGTCGATGGAGCGATACAAGTCGCCCAAGATGCCCTTTGCCGGCACACCACTCCAGATAGGGGCCCTGATGGGCCGGCAAACATGCGGTGAACGACTCGATCTGGGCCTGCTTGCGCCCCGGCATATGCAGCGCCATCTCCTTGCTGCAGGTGATGGGCTCCGGGGTAAACGGGGCAAGCTGGCTGAGTTGCTGCAGCTCGGCTCCCTCGGCAATCCAGGGGACAAGCAGACTGCTGAGTGCATCCATATCCGCATCGAGCTCCGCCAACTGGGCAAGGGTCAGCCCATTGAGCAACGCCGCCAGCCCGGGCGCCTCATCAGCAAAGGCCATGGTCAGATGATGATATGGCTGATATTGCCACCAGCGTTGGTAGCGGGTGAGCAGTCGATCCAGTTGTTGAAAACGTTGAGCCAGCACGAATGCCCCTGCCTTGCAGTCAAAAAGGAGGCTCATTCTAGCGATCCCGCTTCAAATTGCACTCTCAATACCAAACGATCAGCGCCGCGCAACAGCACAGCCAACCTTGTGAGCCTGGGCAGACCTGACAAAGTGCGGGGTTTTATGCTATATTCCGCCCCCTCTTTCACGCGCCCCGCCCAACGCGGGTCGCTTTACCACTAGCTATGGGACCAACAACATGACCATCAACGCCATTCTTCAAGCGCGCGCGGGCGCCAAGTGTGAACTGTGCAGCGCCGAGCAGGCGCTGACCGCCTTCGTGGTGCCTCACTCCCCCGCCAGCGACGATGATCACAGCGTTGCTATCTGTGACACCTGCCGTGGTCAGTTGGAACAACCGGATACCCTGGTGGTGAACCACTGGCGTTGCCTGAGTGACAGCATGTGGAGCCAGGTGCCTGCGGTGCAGGTGATGGCATGGCGCCAGCTCAAAGCACTCTCCGGCAAGGGTGAAGTATGGGCTCAGGATCTGCTGGACATGATGTACATGGAAGACGAAGCCAAGGCTTGGGCTGAAGCTGGTATTGCTGACGAAGATGACGACAGCGTACCGACCGTTGACTCCAACGGCGCCGTGCTGCAAGAGGGCGACTCCGTTACCCTGATCAAGGATCTGGACGTGAAAGGCGCCGGTTTCACCGCCAAGCGCGGCACCCTGGTCAAGGGCATCCGTCTGACCAACAACCCGCTCCATATCGAAGGCAAGGTCAACGGCGTGCAGATCGTACTGGTTGCGGCCTACCTGAAAAAGGCCTAAAGCCAAGGGCGATTGCTCTGCTGTCTACTACCAGAGCACAAGCACAACGAAAAAGGATGGCGTCACGCCATCCTTTTTTTATACCTGCTTGCCGCAAACGGCCAACCTGAGCCCATAACAGGCCAGCCAAAGCAAAAAGGCGCATCCGGATGGACGCGCCTTCTTTACAGGGCCGATACCGTTAACCGGCAGCGGAAACGGTCACTCAGGAGGAGAGCTTGCCATCCAGCTCGGCAATCTTGGCAGACCAGTAGGCCGGACCGGTTTCGTGGATATTGTTGCCTTCGGAGTCGACCGCTACGGTCACCGGCATATCTTCCACTTCAAACTCGTAGATCGCTTCCATGCCGAGATCGGCAAAGGCCACCACGCGCGCCTTCTTGATAGCCTTGGCCACCAGATAGGCTGCGCCGCCCACCGCCATCAGATAGACAGCCTTGTGCTGCTTGATGCTCTCGACGGTTTTCGGGCCACGTTCGGACTTGCCGATCATGCCGATCAGGCCGGTTTCACCCAGCATCATGTCGGTGAACTTGTCCATCCGGGTGGAGGTGGTGGGGCCAGCCGGGCCAACTACTTCGTCACGCACCGCATCGACCGGGCCAACGTAATAGATGAAGCGGTTGGTGAAATCGACCCCTTCTGGCAGCCCTTCGCCATTTTTCAGCATGTCGGCGATACGCTTGTGGGCTGCGTCACGACCGGTGAGGATCTTGCCGGAGAGCAGCACGGTATCACCGCTCTTCCAGCTGGCCAGTTCGGCCTTGGTGATGCCATCTACGTTGACGCGGCGCACATTGCCACCCGCTTCACGGGTGATCTCCGGCCAGTCGCTCAGTTTCGGCGGGGTCAGCTCGGCGGGCCCTGAACCATCCAGCTCGAAGTGAACGTGGCGGGTCGCGGCGCAGTTGGGGATCATCACCACCGGCTTGGAGGCGGCATGAGTCGGCGCAGATTTCACCTTCACATCCAGCACGGTAGTCAGACCACCCAGACCTTGGGCACCGATCCCCAGCTTGTTGACCTTGTCGTAGAGCTCGACCCGCAGCTTCTCTTCGGTGGTTTGCGGGCCACGGGCGATCAGCTCCTGAATGTCGATGTGCTCCATCAGGGCCTCTTTGGCCAGCACCGCCGCTTTCTCGGCGGTACCGCCGATGCCGATGCCCAGCATGCCGGGCGGGCACCAGCCTGCGCCCATGGTCGGCACGGTTTTCAGCACCCACTCGACGATATCGTCAGAGGGGTTGAGCATCACCATCTTGGATTTGTTCTCGGAGCCGCCGCCTTTGGCCGCGATGCTCACTTCCACCTTGTTGCCGGGGATCATGTCGATATGGACCACGGCAGGGGCGTTATCTTTGGTATTCTTGCGACTGCCGGCCGGATCGGCCAGCACGGAGGCGCGCAGCGGGTTGTCAGGATTGGTGTAGGCACGACGGGTCCCTTCGTCCACCATCTCCTGCACTGTCATGTCGCTGTCCCACTGGACTTGCATGCCAATCTTGACGAAACAGGTCACGATGCCGGTGTCCTGGCAGAGCGGACGATGACCTTCGGCGGACATGCGGGAGTTGATCAGGATCTGGGCCAGCGCATCTTTGGCGGCCGGGTTGGCCTCACGGTCATACGCCGCTTTGGCAGCCTGAACAAAATCCAACGGGTGGTAATAGGAGATGTACTGGAGGGCATCTGCGATAGAATCGATGAAATCCTGTTTTTTTATAATGCTCATATCATCCTCACTGGTCCTTGTCTCTGCCACGGAGCAGGGCAAGGGCTTCCATATGATGGGCCGTGCTGACGTGCTGGCTAAAAACTATCAACCAGCAAAAAACGAACGACACGGCAGTTTTTTCTTAAGTCACCGACACCTATGATACGCTTGCCCACCAGCACCGACTAGGGTTCGGGAACCAAACTGTTGCCTGTGTAACATAAAATGACGCCAACACTTCATATCCATCATCTAGACCATAGTGCTGAACTCCATCAGCTTTTTGCCCGCCTGCAACATCAGCCGTGGGCCATGTTGCTGGAGTCGGCGGGACCACTCGGTGCCGATAACGGCTTTGATATCATCACTGCCGATCCGCTGGCGACCCTCGAAACCCGCGGCGAGGTGACCACTCTGCGTGTCGGGGTGAATATCAGCGAACACAGCGAAGATCCCCTCGCCCTGCTGGCCCATACCCAGCAACAGTTGCTGGGGGAGCTGGAACTGTGCGCCACTCACCTGCCCTTTATTGGCGGCGCCCTAGGCCTGTTTGGCTATGATCTCGGCCGTCGCTTCGAGCGACTGCCGGTGCAGGCCGCCGCCGATATCGCGGTGCCAGACATGGCGGTGGGCATCTACGACTGGGCACTGCTGCGCAATGTGGCGACCGGCGACTGGCAACTGGTGCACTGGGGGGATAAATCGGGCCTTGCCAACCGGCTGGCCTGGCTTGAACAGCAGCAGGCCAAACCTGCCCCTGCTTTTGCCTTGCAGGGGTCGTGGCAGAGCAATATGAGCCGCGCCGAGTATGGCGAGAAGTTTGCCCGTATTCAGGAATATCTCGCCGCAGGGGATTGCTACCAGATCAACCTGACCCAGCGTTTCAGCGCCCCCTATCAGGGGGATGAGTGGCAGGCCTATTGCCTGCTGGCAACAGCCAACAAGGCCCCCTTCTCTGCCTTTATCCGCCTGCCGGAGAGCGCGCTGCTGAGCCTCTCTCCCGAGCGGTTCCTGCTGCTCGATGGCCGTCATATCGAAACCAAACCCATCAAAGGCACTCGCCCTCGCCACCCTGATCCGGCCACCGATCGGCAAGTCGCGCGGGAGCTGGCGCAGGCCGACAAGGACAGATCAGAGAATCTGATGATCGTTGATCTGCTGCGCAACGACATCGGTCGGGTCAGCCGGCCGGGCTCGGTCAGCGTGCCTCATCTCTTTGCGGTGGAGTCGTTTCCGGCGGTACATCATCTGGTCTCCACCATCCACGGTGAGCTGGATGCACGCTGGCAAGGAGTCGATCTGCTGCGGGCCTGCTTCCCGGGTGGCTCCATCACCGGCGCCCCCAAGATCCGCGCCATGGAGATCATCGAAGAGCTGGAGCCCCAGCGCCGCAACGCCTATTGCGGCAGCATCGGCTATCTCAGCCAGCATGGTCGGATGGATACCAGCATCTGCATTCGTACCCTGATCGCCGAAGCGGGTCGCCTGCACTGCTGGGCCGGTGGGGGCATCATCGCCGACTCCGATGCCGACAGCGAATATCAGGAGACCTATGACAAGGTTGCCCGCATCCTGCCGCCGCTGTCGGCGCTGTAACCCTCCCCACAGTCAGGCCAACGCACAGGAGAGCTCCCCGCCATGGATCGCCACGAACTGCTGACCCGCTTCCAGTTGCAGCGACCCGCCCCGGCCCATCGCCTCGCCATTGGCGGGCTCAGTCCGGCGGCGGTGTTGATCCCGGTGGTGATGCGCGATGAGGGGCTCAGCGTGTTATTGACCCAGCGCAGCCCCCGGCTGCGTCATCATGGGGGGCAGATCAGCTTCCCCGGCGGGCGACAGGATCCCGGTGACGAGAACCTGATTGCCACGGCGCTGCGGGAGACTGAAGAGGAGCTCGGCATTCCGGCACGGCTGATTGAAGTGATCGGCACCCTCAACCCGCTCAATACGGTGTCACGATTCGAAGTACTGCCGGTGCTGGGGCTGCTCGATGGCGACTATCCCCTCATCCTGAGTCCGGATGAGGTGGATCACGCCTTCGAAGTGCCGCTGGCCCATCTGCTGGATCGGCGCAACCACATCCCCCTGACCCTTTCCAGAGGGGGGAAAGCACACACCATCTACTGGATCCCCTGGCAACAGCACTTTATCTGGGGGGCTACCGCCAGCATGATCAACCAGCTAGCCCTGCATCTCGCAAAATAACAATTTACCTACATTTGGCTGAGCGAGATTTAATCATTAACACTAAAATAACGTGCCAATTGATAAACAATAATTGAATTTTTCTTGTTTTGATCACATTTCCATAAGAAAGTGCGGTTTTTCGTGCCGTAAAGATGAATTTGATCAACATTTTTGATTAGAAAAACCGTATCCTTGCGCCGACTTAATAAGAACCACACATTCGGGGTGAGATAGATGTCAAACACAGTCACTGGCACGCAGGGAGTTGCGGCGTCAACAGAGCAAGGGATCCGCTCTACTCAAACCACTCGTTGGGAAAAACGCGACTCTACCTGGGTCATCAGTCTGTTCGGGACCGCGGTTGGCGCGGGGATCCTGTTCCTGCCGATCAACGCGGGTATGGGCGGTTTCTGGCCGCTGGTCGTCATGGCGCTGCTGGTAGGTCCCATGACCTATCTGGCCCACCGTGGTCTGGCCCGCTTCGTCCTTTCCTCCAAAAAGCCAAATGCAGACATCACCGAAGTGGTGGAAGAGCACTTTGGCGTGGGTGCCGGTAAATTAATCACCCTGCTCTACTTCTTCGCCATCTACCCCATCGTGCTGATCTACGGCGTGGGCATCACCAACACCGTGGAAAGCTTCATGGTCAACCAGCTGCAGATGAGTGCCCCGCCGCGCTGGATCCTCTCCATCGTGCTGATCATGGGCATGATGTCAGTGATGCTGGCCGGTGAGAAGCTGATGCTGAAAGTGACCGAGCTGCTGGTTTATCCGCTGATCGCCATTCTGGCCGGTATCTCTTTGTACCTCATTCCGGACTGGACCGGGGCCGCGCTGGAGCAAGTGCCCTCTGCCAAGGATTTCGCCACTACCCTGTGGCTGACCATCCCGGTACTGGTTTTCTCCTTCAACCACAGCCCGGCCATCTCCAGCTTCTCCCTGGCTCAGCGCCGCGACCACGGTGATCAGGCTGTCGAGAAAGCCGATGCCATCCTCAAGCGTACCGCCATGGTGCTGCTGGGCTTCGTGATGTTCTTCGTCTTCTCCTGCGTCATGAGCCTGACACCGGCCCAGCTGGCAGAAGCCAAGGCCCAGAACATCGCCGTGCTCTCCTATCTGGCCAACCAGCATGCCAGCCCCATCATCTCCTACTTCGGTCCGCTGGTTGCGTTCGTGGCCATCGTCTCCTCCTTCTTCGGCCACTATCTGGGTGCCCGTGAAGGTCTGAAAGGGATGATCGTGCAGAACATGCGCAAGTCCGGCAAAGAGCCGAACGCCAAAAAAGTCGAGATGTTCATCATCGCCTTCTTCATCCTGACCCTGTGGGGCACTGCCATTGCCAACCCCTCCATTCTGGGCATGATTGAATCCTTGGGCGGCCCGATCATCGCTACCATCCTGTTCATCATGCCGATGTACGCTATCAAGCGCGTACCGGCCATGGCGAAATATCAGGGTCATATCAGCAACGTATTCGTTGCAACCATGGGCATGATCGCCATCTCTGCCATCCTCTATCAGCTGGTCGGTTAATCCCCCACCTGCCACTGATAGCAAAAAGCCAGCCGAACACTCGGCTGGCTTTTTTATCTCTGCAATCTGTGCCTCCGCGATTCCCCTGCTCTCTCCTTATTACTCCCTTTGTTGGATATCTGCATGCTCACCAGCGCCATGGCAGGCCCGCAGATCAATATCTGCCAACACGTTTACTCCTCCTCACCAAACCATGATGGCGTGTCTGATAGGACGGGTTGGGTTCATCTGCCGCAGCCAGCCATCTTCGTTTTTCTGTGATGCTGTGATTGTACTGAAGATCTGGGGTAAGCCATAGCAATCGGCTGTTAGCAGAACAGACAAAAATGTGTAGCGCACAACAGAAGGAGGAAGCACAACTCGAAGGGATAAAGATAAGGCTGCGCCCTGGACAAGGGCGACAGAATGTCTGGCACATCAGCCAATGAGATTGCTCAGAGGAAAAGAGAGCAAATCCGGCAATAAAAAGCGCCCTCCGAAGAGGGCGCAAGTGTGTTGCGAAACTGACCGTTGCGAGATCAGGCTTCGCGGCTCGGTACCGGAGCCACATCCAGCAAGGTTTCATCTTCGGCCATGCACGCTGCGGCGGTGAACAGCACGTCGGTGGAGCTGTTCAGCGCTGTCTCGGCAGAATCCTGCAGCACGCCGATGATAAAGCCAACGGCTACTACCTGCATGGCGATGTCGTTGCTGATACCAAACAGGCTGCACGCCAGCGGGATCAGCAGCAAAGAGCCACCGGCGACACCGGACGCGCCACAGGCACTGATGGTGGCTACCACAGAGAGCAGCACGGCCGTTGCCATGTCCACTTCCATCCCCAGGGTATGTACCGCCGCCATGGCGAGCACAGTGATGGTGATGGCCGCACCAGCCATGTTGATGGTGGCACCCAGCGGGATGGAGACCGCGTAGGTATCTTTGGGCAGGCGCAGTTTTTCACACAGCGCCATGTTGACCGGAATGTTGGCGGCAGAGCTGCGGGTAAAGAAGGCGGTCACGCCGCTCTCTTTGAGGCAAGTCAGCACCAGCGGATAGGGGTTGCGCTTGATCTTCCAGAAGACGATCAACGGGTTGACCACAAAGGCGATAAACAGCATGCAGCCGATCAGCACCACCAGCAGTTGGGCATAGCCAAACAGGGCGTCAAAGCCGGTCTCTGCCAGCGTGGAGGCAACCAGACCCAGGATCCCGAGCGGGGCACAGCGGATCACCGCTTTCACGATGGCGGAGACACCGTGAGACAGGTCAGTAATGAGCGCCTTGGTGCTCTCGTTGGCATGGCGCATGGCGATACCCAGACCGATGGCCCACGCCAGGATCCCGATATAGTTGGCATCCATCAGCGCCTTGACCGGGTTTGTCACCACGTTGAACAGCAGGGTCTGCAGCACCTCGGTGATCCCGCCTGGCGGGGTGATCTCGGCAGTATTGGCCACCAGATGGAGGTTGGAGGGGAACAGGAAGCTGGCAATCACCGCGACCACGGCCGCAGAGAAGGTACCAAACAGGTAGAGCGCCAGCAGCGGGCGAATATTGGTCTTCTGACCCTGCTTGTGACCAATGATGGCCGCCATCACCAGTACGAATACCAGCAGCGGAGCTACCGCTTTCAGTGCACCAACGAACAGACTGCCGAGCAGACCTGCCGTTTTCGCCCACTCGGGGGCAAACAGTGCCAGCAAGATACCGAATACCAGACCAACCAGGATCTGGCTGACCAGACTGGTGCTATTGACCAGCCGAAGGAGGGGGTGTTGTTGTGTCATCAAAAAAGTCCCTAAGCACCGTAGTGCATGAATCATGAGTCCTGTCTGCAACCACTCATCGGGAGACCCCTGTCGCCCGGATGTGGTGTCTGTGGCCAGCCTTCTGTCGGGCCGATCCGCCAGTCACCGGATTGCATGACGGAATATCCCATTCACCATCTTTTTTTTCCAGAGACTCACCAAAAAATATCCCGTTTCCATCACAAAAAACCGCAACAAAACCTTAACTACAGCGCAACCACCCATTTTTGTACGTTTTATCGACACTCTCTGCCCTTACCCTCACGACCATTCCTGTGTCACCCGTGACCGGTGTCGCTGTGCTATCATCCCCCATTTGCCGCGGAGCCTTGCCATGATCACATCCCTGCTCAACCAATATTTTGGTTTCTCCGCACTCAGGCCAGGTCAGGAGGCGGTGATCAGCCGGGTGCTGGCAGGTCAGAGTGCCGCAGCCATCTTTCCCACCGGCTCCGGCAAGTCCTTCTGTTATCAACTGCCGGCCCTCGCCCTGCCTCACCTGACCCTGGTGATCTCGCCGCTGCTGGCGCTGATGCACGATCAACTCGCCTTCCTTAAAAGCAAGGGAATAAGCGCCGCTACCCTCGACTCTAGCCAGAGCCCGGAGGAGAGCCGACGAGTGATGCAGCAGGCGCTGGATGGACAGCTCAAGATCCTGATGATTTCGGTAGAGCGACTCAAGAACGAGCGTTTTCGCCGTTTTATCCAGCAAGTGCCGCTCTCGCTGCTGGTCGTCGATGAGGCGCACTGTATCTCGGAGTGGGGCCACAACTTTCGCCCCGACTACCTCAAGCTGCCGAGCTATCGCCATGACCTGAAGATCCCGCAGGTGTTGCTGCTCACCGCCACCGCCACACCGGCGGTTATTCAGGATATGCAGACCAAATTCGGCATCGCGCCGGAGGGGGTCGTGGTCACCGGTTTCTACCGCCCCAATCTTGATCTGGCGGTCATTCCCCTGGCGCCCGACGCGCGGGATGGCTGGCTCGCGCAGGAGTTGGCCAACGATCCGGCGGCCCCCACCATCGTCTACGTCACCTTGCAACACACCGCCGAAGCCTGCGCCGAACAACTCGTTAGAGAAGGGATCAACGCCCGCGCCTATCATGCCGGACTCGACTCGGCGCTGCGCAGCCAGATCCAGCACGACTTCATGGCGGGCAAGGTGGCTTGCATCGTCGCTACCATCGCCTTTGGTATGGGTATCGACAAAGCGGATATCCGGCGAGTCATTCACTACGATCTGCCCAAATCCATCGAGAACTACAGCCAGGAAATTGGCCGCGCCGGACGGGATGGCCAGCCATCGCACTGTATCGTGCTGGCCAACCAGAGCCAGCTGCCGGTGCTGGAGAACTTCGTCTACGGCGATACGCCAGATTTGAGTGCCATCCTCCAGCTCCTTGCCCTCATCAAACAGAGCGGGAGCGAGTGGGAATTCACCCTGCTGCGCCTCTCCAACGACACCAATATCCGCCAGTTGCCCCTTAAAACCCTGCTGGTCTATCTGGAGATGGCAGGCATCATCACCCCGGCCTACAGCTACTACGCTGACTACCGCTTCAAGTTTGTGCTGGATAAAGGCGAGATAGTGAGTCGCTTCAATCCGGATCGTCGCCAGTTTCTGGAGCAACTGTTCGCCTGCGCCCCGCAAGCCCGCAGTTGGTGCACCATGGACTTTGACGCCCTCTGGCAAGGCTATCAGGGGGAGCGGCAGCGGGCCATTGCGGCGCTCGACTACCTGCAGCAGCAAGGCTGGATCGAGCTTGAAAGCAAACAGATGACCGAGGTCTACCGGATCACCCGTCAGGAATGGGACAACGAGCAGGAAGCAAATGCCCTGCATGCCCTGTTCCTGCAAAAAGAGCAGAGCGAGCTGGCCAGACTGCAAGCCATGCTCGACTTTTTCACCTCAAGTGAGTGCCTGAGCCACCGCCTCGCCCGCTATTTTGCCGATGAGGTGGCGCCGGTTCATTGTGGCCACTGTTCGGTTTGTCGCGGCGAGGTGGCACATCTTCCTCCCCTACCCTCACTGACCATGCCAAACGAGGCGGGGATCCGCGCCTGGTGCGATCCGCTGATTGCCAAGACAGGTTCGGGGGATGCTCGTGTTCTGACCCGTTTCCTGTGCGGCATCACCACACCGCTGACCAGCCGGGTCAAGGCCAAATCGCTGGCGGGTGCAGGCCAGTTGGCCGCGCACCCGTTTGCCCGCGTCCTGGCGGCAGTGCAACAAGCCTACCCTTGCTAGATGAGTGCTGGCGGCGTCAATAGCCACCAGCAGAAACAAGCGTTTACAGACACAGAAAAAGAAGACCCTCGCGGTTGCGAGGGTCAAGCCAACGGAAACGTGCTTAAACAGAGCTTGGTGAGGCAACAGTCAACTCTCTTGCTAAAGCGTCTTGCTGCTCACACATCGCCAATCTAGGGCACTCAAAATGTAGCGTCAATGTAAAAATTAGAGCCAAAACTCCAAACGAAGTGATTTACGTTGACGTTCACGTAATGACATTCTCATCCATAACCCCGCCAACCCGCAGCCCCATTGCCTTTCGTCAAACCCCTTAATCTTTTCGCAATAAGTTCCCTCTTTCCCATAAACATTTATTTTTTATGTCTTTGACATTTACCTCACTATCGTGGCAAAAATAATTTAACAGTCAGTAACATAGCGGTGTTGTTGACTGACCCTCCCCGCAAAAGGATCGGGCAGGTTTCTTCTGAATTTAACCTATCAACCGTGATGGATTACTGGAGTCTGTTGACTAGGCTTTAAAAGCGCACAACACAAAAGCAGTCATCCACTTTTTTCAGGGTAAGCGACTATAACGAGGGCAAAGTTATGGGCATATTCGAGCATTACCAACAGCGATATGAAAAAGCGAGAGAAGAGGAATATACCATCCAGGAGTTCCTGGATATGTGTAAGCAGGACAAAGCCTGCTACGCCTCCGCAGCCGAACGTCTGCTGACCGCCATCGGTGAGCCGGAGATGGTAGACACCTCAGCCAACCCCAGACTGAGCCGACTCTTCTCCAACCGCGTCGTGGCACGCTATCCCGCCTTCAAGGATTTCTACGGGATGGAAGAGGCCATCGAACAGATCGTCTCCTACCTCAAACACTCCGCCCAAGGGTTGGAAGAGAAGAAACAAATCCTCTATCTGCTGGGCCCCGTTGGCGGCGGTAAATCCTCGCTGGCAGAGAAACTCAAATCCCTGATGCAGAAGGTACCCATCTATCGCATCAAGGGCTCACCGGTCAACGATCACCCCTTCTGCCTGTTCGACATCGAAGAGGATGGGGAGATCCTGGAAAAAGAGTACGGCATCCCGCGCCGCTACCTGCGCCCCATCATGTCCCCCTGGGTGGCAAAACGCCTTCACGAGTTTGGCGGCGACATCACCAAGTTCAAGGTGGAGAAGGTCAACCCCTCCATCCTCGATCAGATTGCCATCGCCAAAACGGAACCGGGCGATGACAACAACCAGGATATCTCCTCACTGGTCGGCAAGGTCGACATCCGCATGCTGGAGCACTTCGCCCAGGATGACGCCGATGCCTACTCCTACTCAGGTGCGCTGTGTAAAGCGAACCAGGGGGTGATGGAGTTTGTCGAGATGTTCAAGGCCCCCATCAAGGTGCTGCACCCGCTGCTGACAGCAACCCAGGAGGGTAACTACAACGGTACCGAAGGGCTCTCCGCCCTCCCCTTTGACGGCATCTTGCTCGCTCACTCCAACGAATCCGAGTGGCAGCAGTTCCGCAACAACAAGAACAACGAGGCCTTCCTCGACCGGGTCTACATCGTCAAGGTGCCTTACTGCCTGCGCGTCTCCGAAGAGGTGAAGATCTACGAGAAACTGCTGATCAACAGCGAATTGACCGAGGCCAAATGCGCCCCGGGCACCCTCGAGCTGCTGGGCCAGTTCTCTGTGTTGTCACGGCTGAAAGAGCCGGAAAACTCCAGCATCTACTCCAAGATGCGGGTCTATGATGGCGAAAGTCTGAAGGACACCGATCCGAAGGCGAAGAGCTATCAGGAGTATCGCGACTACGCCGGTGTGGACGAAGGGATGAATGGTCTCTCTACCCGCTTTGCGTTCAAGATCCTCTCCCGCGTCTTCAACTTCGACCACGCGGAAGTGGCCGCCAACCCGGTGCACCTCTTCTATGTGCTGGAGCAGCAGATCGAGCGCGAACAGTTCCCGCAAGAGCTGCACGATCGCTACCTTGAGTTCATCAAGGGCTATCTGACCCCGCGCTATGTGGAGTTCATCGGCAAGGAGATCCAGACCGCCTATCTCGAGTCCTACTCCGAGTACGGTCAGAACATCTTCGATCGCTACGTCACCTACGCCGACTTCTGGATCCAGGATCAGGAGTACCGTGACCCCGAAACCGGCCAGCTGTTTGACAGAGCGTCTCTCAACAGCGAGCTGGAGAAAATTGAAAAACCCGCCGGGATCAGCAACCCGAAAGATTTCCGTAACGAAATCGTCAACTTCGTGCTGCGTGCCCGGGCCAACAATGCAGGCCGTAACCCCAACTGGACCAGTTACGAGAAGCTGCGCACCGTGATCGAGAAGAAGATGTTCTCCAACACGGAAGAGCTGCTGCCGGTTATCTCCTTCAACAGCAAAACCTCGGCCGAGGAGCAGAAGAAGCACGATAACTTTGTCGAACGGATGATGGAGAAAGGCTACACCCGTAAACAGGTGCGACTGCTCTCCGAATGGTATCTCAGGGTACGCAAGTCATCCTGACCCTGACTGTTCAAGGGGGAGTTATGGCGCATTTTATCGACCGCAGGCTCAACGGCAAAAACAAAAGCGCTGTCAATCGGCAGCGCTTCATCCGCCGCTACAAGAAGCAGATAAAACAAGCGGTCTCGGATGCTGTCTCCAAGCGCAGCATTCAGGACGTAGACAAGGGTGAGAGCATCAGCATCCCGACCAAGGATATCGGCGAGCCCCATTTTCATCAGGGGCACGGCGGTAAACGGGAGATGGTGCATCCCGGCAATGATCAGTTCGTCTCCGGCGACAAGATTGACCGCCCCAAAGGAGGGGGCGGCGGACAGGGTTCCGGCGAGGGACAGGCATCCAATCAGGGTGAAGGGGCCGATGATTTCGTGTTCCAGATCTCCAAGGATGAGTATCTCGATCTGTTGTTTGAAGACCTGGAGCTGCCCAGGCTGCAGAAAACCCAGCTCAATCAGCTGATGGAGGTGAAAACCTATCGGGCGGGCTACACCTCCAACGGGGTGCCCGCCAACATCAACGTGGTGCGTTCCCTGCAAAATTCGCTGGCGCGGCGCATGGCGCTGCAAGCGGGCAAGAAACGCCAATTGCATGAACTGGAAGATCGGCTGGCTCTGCTAGCCACCGATCCCAACGAGCACTTTGCCGAAATAGCCCTGCTCGAGAAGGAGATCAGGGAGCTGAAACGACGGATCGATGCGGTGCCGTTTATTGACACCTTCGATCTCAAGTTCAACAACTTCGTCAAACGGCCCGTCCCCTCCAGCCAGGCGGTGATGTTCTGTCTGATGGACGTCTCGGGCTCCATGGATCAGGCCACCAAGGAGATGGCCAAGCGTTTCTATATCCTGCTCTATCTGTTCCTGAGCCGGACCTACAAGAACGTCGAGGTGGTCTATATCCGCCACCATACCCAGGCCAAGGAGGTGGACGAGCACGAGTTCTTCTACTCCCAGGAGACAGGCGGCACCATCGTATCCAGCGCCCTCAAGATGATGAATGACATCATCAATGAGCGTTACCCCGCCAACCAGTGGAACATCTATGCGGCGCAGGCATCGGATGGTGACAACTGGGCTGATGACTCACCGCAGTGCCGTGAAATTCTGGCGCGGGACATCATGCCAAGGGTGCGGTACTACTCCTACATCGAGATCACCACCCGTGCTCACCAGACCCTGTGGCACGAATATGAGTCGGTAGCCAGCCAGTTCCCCCACTTTGCGATGGAGCACATTCGCAAGGTCGAGGATATCTATCCGGTGTTCCGCGAGCTGTTCAAGAAACAAGCGGCGTGAGGAGGTCACATGATCGAAACAGAAAAACGTGTAGCGCCACTGGATGACGGACCAGACTGGAACTTCGATCTGCTGGAGACCTATCACCAGGAGATCGCCCGGGTCGCCCGTTTCTACAAGCTGGACACCTACCCCAACCAGATCGAGGTGATCACCGCCGAACAGATGATGGATGCCTACTCCAGCGTCGGCATGCCCATCGGCTATCAACACTGGTCGTTCGGCAAGCGCTTTATCCATACCGAGCGCAACTACAAGCGCGGCCAGATGGGGCTGGCCTACGAGATCGTCATCAACTCCGATCCCTGCATCGCCTACCTGATGGAGGAGAACACTATGCCGATGCAGGCGCTGGTGATGGCACACGCCTGCTACGGCCACAACTCCTTCTTCAAGAACAACTACCTGTTCAAGGCCTGGACCGATGCCTCCTCCATCATCGACTACCTGCTGTTCGCCAAGAACTACATCACCCAGTGTGAAGAGAAACATGGCATCGAGGCGGTGGAGCAGCTGCTCGACTCCTGCCATGCCCTGATGAACTTCGGGGTCGATCGCTACAAGCGTCCCCAGAAGATCTCGATGGCAGAGGAGAAGCGGCGTCAGAAGGCGCGGGAAGATTATCTTCAGACTCAGGTCAACGAGCTGTGGCGTACCCTGCCCAAGCAGCATAAAGCCGCGGGTGTGGAGGACAGGCGCTACCCCGCCGAACCCCAGGAGAACATTCTCTACTTTATCGAGAAGAATGCCCCCTTGCTGGAGCCCTGGCAGCGGGAAGTGGTGCGCATAGTGCGCAAGATAAGCCAGTATTTCTATCCGCAAAAGCAGACTCAGGTGATGAACGAGGGGTGGGCCACCTTCTGGCACTACACCATCCTCAATCACCTCTATGACGAGGGCAAGCTGAGCGATCGCTTCATGATGGAGGTGCTGCACAGCCACACTAACGTGGTCTATCAACCGGCTTACAACAGCCGCTACTACTCGGGGATCAACCCCTATGCGCTGGGGTTTGCCATGTTTACCGACCTGCGCCGCATCTGCGAGAACCCGACCGAGGAAGATAGATACTGGTTCCCCGACTATGCCGGCAGCAACTGGGTCGAAACCCTCCACTTTGCCATGCAGAACTTCAAGGACGAGAGCTTTATCAGCCAGTTCCTCAGTCCCAAAGTGATGCGGGATATGAAGTTGTTCGCCATTGATGACGATGATCTGAAGAACTATCTGAAGGTCTCCGCTA
Source organism: Aeromonas sp. Y293-4 (assembly GCF_027705905.1). Classification (NCBI taxonomy): domain Bacteria; kingdom Pseudomonadati; phylum Pseudomonadota; class Gammaproteobacteria; order Aeromonadales; family Aeromonadaceae; genus Aeromonas; species Aeromonas sp. Y293-4. Next base: position 116,442 of record NZ_JAPDCI010000007.1, read on the forward strand.
TCCACAATGACGAGGGGTACCGTCAGGTGCGCAATACCCTGTCGGCCCAGTACAACCTCAGCAATCTGGAGCCCAATATTCAGGTATACAACGTCGCCGTGAAGGGGGATCGCTCCCTCACCCTGCGCTATGTGCCCCACAACCGCATCCCCCTTGGCGACTCTCGCCATGAGGTGCTCAAACACCTCCATCAACTGTGGGGATTCGACGTGGTGCTGGAGCAGGATAACGGCGAGCTGCCACCCGATATCATAGGTCGTTGCCCGGAGCGCAAACCGGGGATCTGACCCGTGACGTGATATCTCGACGGCCCACTTCGGTGGGCCGTTTTTTAATCGGTTGCTTCTGCCAGCATGAGCTCTGCCCAAGCCGTACAACCCGAACAAACCACAACATAGAAAGAGGCCCACATGGTGTGCGGGCCTCTCTGGCTTGCGATCAATCTGCAGCGGTTATCAGTAGAAGGTTTGCTGCTCCGCGGCCATCGCCTTGAGGCGGGCGCAAGGGGCGAACCGATCACCATGGCGCTTCTGGTAATACTCCAGACGGCCAACCAGATGGTCGATACCGAGCTTGTCCATATAGCGGAACGGGCCACCGAGGAAGGGCGGGAAACCGATACCGAAAATGGCACCGATATCGCCGTCACGGGCCGATGCAACCACACCACTGTCAAGGGTCATGGCCGCTTCATTGAGCATCAGCAGCACACAACGCTCGGCAATATCCTGCCTAGCAAGCTTGGCCACCGGCTTGATTCCCAGCACATCGTAGACGCTCTCATCCACCTTCTTCTTACCTTTGGCTGCCTTGCCATAGAGGTAGAAGCCCTTGCCGTTCTTGCGCCCCTTGCGATCGTTTTGCAGCAGCTTGTCGAACGCCTTGGGCGCCTGGAACTGCTCGCCGCCCAGCTCTTTCTCGAGAATGGGGGAGATCTTGGCGCCCACATCGATCCCCACCTCATCGAGCAAGGTGATGGGGCCAACCGGGAAACCAAAGTCCAGCAGTGCGCTATCCAGCACCTCCACCGGCTCCCCTTCCAGCACCAGTCGCGCCGCTTCGTTCATGTAGGGCGCCAGGATGCGGTTGACGTAGAAACCGGCCTCGTCCTTCACCACGATGGGCGTTTTGCCCTGGGCGCGGGCAAAAGCCAGGGTGGTGGCGACCGTCTCGGCACTGGTGCCAGCGTGGGGGATAATCTCCGCCAGCGGCATCTTGTCCACCGGGCTGAAGTAGTGCAGCCCCACGACTCGCTCCGGATGCGCCGCCTCTGCCGCAATCTGGTTAATGGGCAAGGAAGAGGTGTTGGAGGCAAACACTGTGTGTTCACCGCACTCACGCTCCACGTCCTTCACCATCTGGTGTTTGAGCGCGAGATCTTCAAACACCGCCTCCACCACCATATCGACCCGGTGGAAACCGGAGTAGTCCAGAGTACCGGTCAGCAAGCTCATCTGCTTCTCAAGTTCACTGCGCAAGATATGACGGCGTTTGAGCTTCTTGGCCAGAATGTCGTAGCTGTAGCGCATGGCATTGCCGATCCCGGCGCTTGCCACATCCTTGATCCGCACCGGTACGCCCGCCTTGGTGGCGGTGACGAATGCGATGCCGCCCCCCATCAGACCACCACCCAGCACGGCCGCGTGGCCCACCTTGCGCGGCTCGGCTCCCTGATAGGTGACCTCTTTCTTCATTTCCGTGGTGGCAAAGAAGATAGAACGCAGGGCAGCAGACTCGGCTGTCATCACCAGCTCGCCGAAGTGGCGGGACTCGGCGGCGAGGCCAGCCTGCATCCCCTCCTCCACACCGATGCGCACCACGTCCAGGATCCGCTCCGGCGCAGGGTAGTTACCACGCGTCTTGCTCATCACCCCTTTACGTGCCTGATCGAACAGCACCTTGCGGCCAAGCTTGTTGGTCTCCAGCAGCTTGCCCTGCAGATCCCGCTTCAACTCGTGGCGAGGCTTGCCCTTCTTGGCCAACTTGATGGCGGCATCCAGCAGTATCGAAGGCGGTACCACATCGTCCACCAGCCCCAATTTTTTGGCCTGTCTGGCGCGCACCTGCTTGCCGGTCAGCATCAGGTCGAGCGCCTTAGCCACCCCGATGAGGCGCGGCAGGCGCTGGGTACCACCGGAGCCCGGCAGCAAGCCAAGTTGCACCTCGGGTAGACCCAGCACGGTTTTACCGTGATCGGTCACCACCCGACCATGACAGGCCAGCGCCAGCTCCAACCCGCCGCCGAGGCAAGGGCCGTGAATAGCGGCGATCACCGGGATGGTCATTGACTCGATCTCGGCAAAGATAACCTGCCCTTCTCGCGACAGGGTCTCGGCATCCTTGGCACTGGCGCAGGCGGCCAGCATGGTGATGTCGGCTCCGGCGATGAAGGAATCCTTCTTGCCGGAGGTGATCACCAGACCGATCAAATCCTTGTTGCGTTTCACCTCGGCCAGCACGGTGCGGATCTCCTCCACAAAGGCGGCTTTCAGGGTATTCATGCTCTCGCCCGGCACATCCATGGTGAGAATGCCAATGCCATCATGGCGAACATCCAGGGAAAAAGTCTTAGCGCTCATTATTCAACCTCCAACACCATAGCCACGCCCAATCCACCCGCCGCACAGGCGGTGTTGAGTCCCAATCCCCCGCCGCGACGACGCAGCTCGTGCAGAGTCTGGGTGATCATCCGCGCACCGGTCGCGGCAAAGGGGTGGCCATAGGCCAGCGAACCGCCGAGGACGTTGAACTTCTCCATGTCCACCTCGCCGATGGCCTGATCGCGGCCCAGCTTGTCACGGGCAAACTCGTGGCTGGCAAACATATTGAGGTTGGCCAGAGTCTGGGCGGCAAAGGCTTCGTGCATGTCGATCAGGGTCAGATCGCTGAGCGTGATACCAGCTCTGTCCAGCGCCAGCGGCGTGGCATAGGAGGGGCCCATCAGCATGTCCTGCCACACATCGATGGCCGAAAAGGCGAAGCTGCGGATATAGCCAAGCGGCTCGAGTCCCAGCTCTTTCGCCCGACCTTCCCGCATCAGCAGCACGGCGGCGGCGCCATCGGTCAGCGGAGTTGCGTTGGCCGCCGTCACTGTGCCATGAACCCGGTCAAACACCGGCTTGAGCTTGGCGTAGCTCGCCAAATCCGAGCTTTCACGGATATTGTTGTCCCGCTCCAGCGGTGACTTGTAGGGCGGTACATGGGCGGTAAACACCTCGCCGCTGAGCTTGCCATCGGCCCAAGCCTGCGCGGCCAGAGTGTGGGAGCGGTGAGCCAGCGCATCTTGCGCCTCGCGGCTGATCTGGTGGCTCTTGGCCATCTGCTCAGCGGTCTGCCCCATGGAGAGGCCAGTAGAGTATTCCGCCACAGCGGGCGGCACCGGCAGCAGATCCTTGATCCTCAATGTCCGCAGAATATTGAAGCGCTGCTGCAGATTGCGCGCCTTGTTGAGATCCACCAGGGCGCGGGCCAGCTTCTTGCTCACCCCGATAGGCAGCACGGAGGAGGAATCAGCACCGCCGGCGATGGCGATGTCTACGGTACCGGCCATGATGGATTCGGTGACGTTGGCCACCGCCTGAAAACTGGTGGCGCAGGCGCGAGAGACGCTATAGGCATCGGTATTGACGCTCATGCCGGTACCGAGCACGATCTCGCGAGCAATGTTGGGGGCTTCCGGCATCTGAACCACCTGGCCAAACACCAGCTGGTCGATAAGCTTGGGATCGAGATCGGTACGGGCGAGCATCTCGCTCACCACCAGTTTGCCGAGATCGACTGCAGGCACGCCATGAAAGGCGGTGGCCTGCTTGGCAAAGGGGGTACGCAGCCCCGCCACGACGGCAATCCGTTCGCCCTGGCGAGTCGTCAGTTTCAATGGCTGTTTCATCCTGGCTCCTTGGTTTAAAAGGCAGAGGTCTGACCTCATTGCGCCACATCTTAACAATCCAATCACAAGTTTCATACAGCTGATTGAAACTAAATTAAGCACGGTAAGCCCCCTTTGCTCGCCCTTGGGAAGCAACTGGAGTATAAAAAGATCAACTTCCATAAAAACAACGGGTTTATCGCATGGCAGCGGCCGAGTTCAGAGCACTTAGGGACTATCTTGGCAGTCAGATCCTGGGGCAGGAGGAGCTAATAGAAGGGCTCCTGATTGCCCTCTTATGTGAAGGACATGTGTTAATCGAAGGGGCACCCGGTCTTGCCAAAACCCGCGCCGTCAAGGCGCTCGCTGGCGCCGTCGAGGGACGCTTTGCCCGTATCCAGTTCACCCCCGACCTGCTTCCCGCCGATCTCACCGGCAGCGAGGTGTTTCACCCGCAGGATGCCAGTTTTGTATTCCAACCCGGCCCCCTGTTCAATCATCTGGTGCTGGCAGACGAGATCAACCGGGCGCCGGCCAAGGTACAATCTGCACTGCTGGAAGCCATGGCTGAACACCAGATCACTGTGGGCAAAAAGAGCTGGCGACTACCGCCTCTCTTTATGGTCGCCGCCACCCAGAATCCTATCGAGCAGGAAGGAACCTATCCCCTGCCGGAGGCCCAGCTAGACCGCTTTCTGCTCAAGTTGATGGTGGACTACCCGAGCCCCACCATGGAGCTCGCCATCTTGCAGCTCAACGCCAGCGGCGAACAGCTCGGCGCGGCGCCGGTGACCCTGAGCCAGACCACCTTGCAACGTGCCCGCAACGAAGTGCTGGCGGTGAACATGCAAAGCAGACTGGAGCACTATCTGGTGGAGCTGGTCTGCGCCACCCGCCCTGGCAGCGGTCTTTGCCCTGCCCTTGAGCCATTGATTGCCGTGGGGGCCAGCCCTCGGGCTACGCTGGGGCTGGCTCGCTCCGCCCGCGCCCGAGCCTGGCTTGCCGGACGAGATTATGTGCTGCCGGAAGATATCCAGCTGCAAGCCTATCCGGTGTTGCGCCACCGCCTTATTCCCAGCTATCAGGCACTGGCCGACAATCTGGATAACGATATCCTGATCGCCCAACTGCTGGATCAGGTGCCATGTCCCTAACGCCGGACCTCCATCCCGATATCGCCCTGTCGCTGCCACGGTTGCTCAATATCCGGCTCTGGGCCAAGGCCAAGAAGCCACCTCACGCAAGCAGAAGCAGCAGCGAACGCGGCAAACCTGGCCGAGCTCCCGGACTCACGTTTCGCGAGCTGCGCGCCTATCAGGCTGGTGACGAGGTACGCCATATCGACTGGCGCGTGACCGCACGCCTCGGTCGACCCTATACCCGCCTCTATAGCGAGGAGCTGGATCAGGCGCACTGGCTGCTGCTCGATCTCTCTCCTGCCATGTATTTCGGCTCCACGCTGCAGCTCAAGGCGCGTCTGGGGTGCGAGCTGGCAGCAGCCCTGATCTGGCAAGGGGAGAAGCAGCACAACACCCTGATCTGCCACGGGCTTATACCCCATCACCAGAGCCAGCGCGGCAGCGTGCTCCCCCTGCTCGAATCCCTCTGCCATCACTATCAGCAAGGGCTGGCCCGCCGGGCGCTGTCTCACTCTCTGGCCGACACTTTGTCCGGCCTGAAGCTGCCTCACGGTGCCAAGCTGACGATCATCACCGATCACAGACCCTGCGAGTCTGTGCTCTGTCAGCAATTGCAGCTGCTCTCCCGGCGCCATGATATTCACTATTGGCAGATCCGCGACCCCCTCGAGGCAGCCATTGCCCCTGATGGCCAACTGCCGGTGGCTATTGATCGGCCAGGGCAACACTATCAGGGCTGGCTGGATGGATGCCATGCCGGTTTCTCCCGCCGCTACCAGCAAGCTGCCGAACAGCAGCTGGCCCATGGCAAGCAGCAGTTGCTGCCGCTGGTGCAGCGCCTCTACCTGCTCGATAACGGCCAGACGCTGCAACAACAGTGGCAGGAGGGGTTATGTCATCAGGGATGATCTCCCCCGCCGAACTCGACAGCGCCAGTCCAACCTCCGACGCCATCACTCTGCCGCTGGCCGCCCTGATGCGCGACATTCACCCGGGGCCGGATCTGATTGAACAGAGTCTTGATCCCAGAGTGCTGGCGCTATTGTGGCTATTGATCACAGCGTTATTGCTGTTGCTGATCGTCCTGATTGCCCGCAGGGTGATACGTTACCGCCGCTGGTGTCGTCAGCTGGAGGGAGATCCGGCACTGCTGGTGGCACGCATACAGGAGGCCCTGCGTCATGAAGCATTGCAATGCTGGCCCGAGGCGCGCCAGCTTCAGGGAGAGGCGTGGCTCGCCTTCGTTGATCGTCACTGTGGCAGCGATTTTAGCCAGTTCTCGTCTCACTGGAGCAGTTGGCTCTATGGCAGCCAGAATCCGAGCAGCGAGCAGTGCGAACAACTTCGGCAACATTATCGCCGCTGGGGTCAGACCCTCTTCTTGCAACGCTCTCCCCGCTCGGGGCGTAAAGACGCACGGAGGCATCCATGATCCTGGCCTGGCCCTGGTTTGCGCTGGCGCTGGTGCTCCCCTTGCTGGTGCGCTTCGGCTTGCCGCCCCTGCGCCGCGGCTATCTGGCTCACCCCGGGTTTGCGCTGCTGCGCCCCCACGCCGGATTGCCGCTCTGGCGCGCCATGCTGCTGTGGTGCGCCCTTATCCTCGCCCTCTGCCGCCCCCAGTGGTGGGGGGAACCGGTGATCCAATATGAAGGGAGTCGGGATCTGCTGCTGGCAGTGGATTTGTCAGACAGTATGCGCACCCCTGATATGCTCGATAACGGCGAGCAGCAAGCACGGCTGACGGCGGTTCGCCAGCAGATCAAGGCGCTGATCGCCAAACGTGCCGGAGACAGGGTGGGCCTCATCGTCTTTGCCGATCACGCCTATCTGCTCTCTCCCCTCACTCAGGAGATCCCGGCGCTGTTGACCTTGAGCGACGAGCTCGATTTTGATCTGGTCGGCCGAACCACCGCCCTTGGCGAGGCGATCCAGCTGGCACGTCAGCATGGGGATCCTGGTCGCCCCACCGCCCTGCTGCTGGTCACTGATGGCCGCAATACCGCAGGCAATGCCGACCCGCTGCAGGAGGCCAAACTCGCCGCAGCGCAGGGAATACGGATCTACACGCTGGGGGTCGGGGCCGATCCCGATACCTTTATCCAACCCTATGATGAGGCAGGCAGCGGTCAGGCCGATCCCAGCAGCGAACTGGACGAGCCGCTCCTGAAAGAGCTGGCAAAAACAGGACAGGGGCGCTATTTCAGGGCGCGAACCCAAAGCGATCTCGATGCCATCAACGCGACTCTCAATGCCCTTGAACCTGCCCCCATGCCGATTGCCCAGTACCAGCCGGTGATCGAGCTCTACCCCTGGCCGTTGGCACTGCTTTGTGGCTTGTTGCTTCTGCCGTCAGGACACGGCAGGCTGGAGTTTCGCATGGTGCGTAGCTGGCTGACACGAGGTGCACGCAGATGGAGCTGATCTTGCTCCGCCCCCTGTGGCTGATCGCACTCATCCCCTGGCTCTGGCAAGGGTGGCAACGTCGTCGCCGGCCCCCGCTGCTCGCACCAGCGATGCAGGCTTATCTGCTGCCAGCATCCCGTCCTCAGCGCCCCTGGCTCTGGCTGGCAACCCTGCCCGTGATTTTGGCCCTGAGTGGACCGGCACTGCGCGGTGAGCTGCAACAGCAGCCTGCAGCACCGCTCGATATCTGGCTACTGGACTTGTCACGCTCGATGACCGCCACCGATCTCAAACCGGATCGGGCGACCCGGGTCAGATGGCAATTACAGCAGCTGCTGAGCCGCGCAAAGGGCGAGCGCATTGCGCTGATCCTCTACGCAGGCGACGCCTACCTCGCCATGCCGCCAACCCGGGATCATCAGGCCCTTTCGCTGCTACTGCCCGACTTGCGCCCCGATATCATGCCGTTGCAGGGCAGTAACCCGGCACGGGCGGTGGAACTTGCCATGAAGCAGCTGGCCCCTGGAGAACAAGCCCGTCTGCTGCTGATCACCGACGACCTCACCCAGAATCAGATGACCCAAATCGCCGCCCTGTGGCCCTGTCAGCAACGCCTTCTTTGCCGCGACACCCAGTCGGCACGCCTCGATATTCTGCTTGCCAGCAGCGGTCAACCGGCCCCCATGCCCGCCATTCCGGCCAATGAGTTGGGGTTTGCCACCCGCATGCCCGCGCAGTTGCCCGCCCCCGATAGTCAGGCCATTGCCGCACTGGCCAATCGCCTCGGCGGTGAGCTGCAATGGCTTGATAGCGATGTCCCTCACTTTGCACCGCTGCCCACCACCACCTCGGCCCTCACCCCGGCACCACTGGATCTTGGCCCCTGGCTGCTGATCCCCTTGTTACCACTGGCCTTGCTGGCCAGAGTCGGCGCCCGGTTGATGATGGCGCTGATGGTGGGAATTCAGCTGCTTGCGCCGCAAGATCTGCAAGCAGCAGAGAAGGGAGATCTACAAGCGATGCAGGCTTATCAAGAGGGGGATTTTCAGCGGGCTGCCCGCACCTTCAACGATCCAGTCTGGCGCGGCAACGCCTGGTATCGGGCTGGTGCCTACCGGCAAGCCATCGCAGCCTATCAGGAAGCGACGAGCGCCACCGCCCACTACAACCGCGGCAATGCCCTGCTGCAACTGGGGGAGTTTGCGGCCGCCAAAGAGGCCTATCTGGCCGCTCTGGCGCTTGAACCCGGCCATGAAGATGCGCTCTATAACCTCTCTCTGTTGCAAGGCGGTGCGGCCGCTGCACCCGATAGCAACAGCAGCAAGCAGCCCGAACCATCGGCAGCTCAGCAGGCGACGGCAATGCCCCTGCCCCCCTCTCCCCCGGTGTTGCTGCTGGAGCAGCGACTGCGCAAAGAGGCACTACGCCAGGACCTGATCAAGGTGGAGGAGCCCTGGTGACGCGGGCAGGATGGGGGCTGTTGGTCGCACTCGCGAGTCCACTTTGCTGGGCCTTGCCCCCCCGGGCAGAGCTGCTGCCGGGGGCCGATCCCAGCGATTGGCTGCTGATCATCGAAGCGGATGGCGAGCGCCAGAGCAGCGAACTGGAGATCACCCCCCTACTGCGCCAGTTTGCGGTGGGCAGAGTGACCATGAGCCGGGTCACGACCCCGGTACAACAACTGACTCGCTGGCAGATCCCGCTGCACCAGAGCAATTCAACCGCAAATACCGAGGTGGTGATTGCCCCGCTCAAGCTGGGAAATGAGTTCACCCCCTCGCTCACCCTGCCATTGAGAGAGGTGAAAACAGCGGCACTACCGCAACCCGCAGCCACCTCGCCCCTCGAGATGCAGGCCAGCCTTGATCATCAGGGCCCGCTCTATCCCGGCCAGCCGGTGATCTACCGGCTGACACTGTGGCTGCCCACCAGTATGCAAAACCCGGCGCTGAGCGAGCTCAGCTCTGCCCACTTCACTATCCGTCGCCTCGGTAGCGACGAGTGGATCGCACCCGCTCAGGCAGGTCTGCCCGGCCGGCTCACCCGCAGCTGGCTCGTTCAGGCAAAAGCGCCTGGGCTATGGCTCCTCGACTCACCCCGCTTGCAAGGGCAGCTCACGCAGCAAGGGAGCAAGCCGCAAAAACTCTCGGCCCGTGCGGCACCGCTCGAGGTGAGGATCGACAAAGCCCCCGCCACGCCGGTGGCCACCCGGCTGACCCTGAGGCAGCGGCTTGAACCGGCCTCCAAGGGGGAAGTGGGTGAACCGCTGATCCGGATCCTCACCCTGACCATGGAAAATGGTGACAGCGGCCAGATACAGCTTGCCCCCCTGATGGCCCATCAACTGCCTGGCGGCATACAGGCACATCCCGATGGCGAGCAACAGCAGGAGCGTTACCGTGATGGCAAGCTGCTGTTTGAGCGACAGTGGCGCCAGACTCTGGTTGCGGAGCAGAGCGGCGACTATCAGCTGCCCCCCATTGATCTGCCCTGGTTTAATACCCAAAGTGGCCGGATTGAGCAGGCCAGCCTGCCTGCCATCACGCTGACGTTTCAGGCAACGACAAATCGGCAACCTGATCAGCTGACATCGCAGATGGCACTGCGAGAGAGCCTTTGGTGGGTCGTGCTGGCCATAACGCTGCGTGCGCTATGGCGCCACTGGCCCCGCTGGCGCGCCTTCTATCAACTGCAACGTGCCCTTGCCCAACACCAGCCGGATGCCAGTCGCAAGGCACTGATCCGATGGGCGACCTTGCGCTGGCAGGTCTCCTATTATCAATTAGGCCAGTTGCCCGACGCTGGGCATAATCGGCTCGGCAACACGCTCGCCGCACTCGAGCGAGCCTGTTTTGCACGGCCCTCTTCTTGCCTGCCCATCGAGTGGCGCGCTCTGGCGCGTACCCTCAGGGCTGATGAAATGGCCGGTATTGCGCATATGATTTACCTGCTGGCGCACGGAAGTTCCCGCTCCCGCCGCCACGCCCCCTGACAAGGATTGCCCTATGGCACTGCTGTTTTTTAGAAAAAAACGTGCTCAGCAGCATATTGGTGGAAATGATCCGGCCACTTCGCCGGTCTATGATCCCATGGCTGACAAACAAACCAAATTTGAAGCACTGGTTCATGCGCTGCATGGCGATCTCTACCGGTATGCCTACTGGCTGACCCGGGATCCCAACGTGGCGGAAGATCTGGTGCAAGAGACCTTCCTTCGTGCCTGGAAGGCGATCGACACCCTGCAGGATGACAAGGCGGCCAAAGGGTGGCTGATCACCATCCTCAGACGGGAGAACGCCCGCCGCTTTGAACGCAAACAGCTGGAGCTGGTGGATCTCGACGATCACCCTCAACCCCAGCACGATGCGCTGCACAGTGAACAGGAGATGGAGAACGAGTGGTTGCACCGTCACATCGCCCGGTTGCCCGAGGAGTACCAGGAGCCACTGCTGCTGCAAGTCGTGGGAGGATTCAGTGGTGAGGAGATTGCCGAGATGCTCGGCCTCAACAAGAACACCGTCATGACACGACTGTTTCGCGCCCGCAACCAGATCAAGGAGGCGATGGAGCAGAAGAACCAAGCAAGAGGACACGGACATGGATGAACTCGAATTTCGCCGCAACGCCATGATCCAGCCCAACGATAAACTGCCGGATTTTCTCAAAGCCGCTGACGCAAGCCAGGCCAATCGGCACTACCTCGACGAGATGAAGCAGTTCGACAGAACTCTCAAGCACGCCATGCAAGTTGAGGTCCCCGCCGGACTGGCCGAGCGGATCCTGCTCAGGCAAGCCATGCTGCAAGACAGTGACGCGCAAGATGAGATGCCACCATCCCGCCCCCTTGGCACGGCGCAGGTCAAGATCCGGACATCAACATCCTGGCGCCAGATCGCCCTGGCTGCATCGGTCGCCTTCCTGCTGGGAATGAGCACCCGCTGGATCACGCTGCCAGAAACGGCTCCTGCGGCCCTCTCCCTCGCACAGGTGGCGATGGCTCATGTCTATGGCGAAGAACCCTTTATTGAAGGTGTCGATGAGCAGGTCAATCTGCATAACATCAATGCCAAGATGGAGAAGTATGGCGCCACCTTAAGCGGGATGGATGGGCTCAAGGTGACCTATGTCAATCACTGCTCGTTTTATCAGGGACCTGCCTTGCACATGGTGATCCAGGGAAAGATGGGGCCTGTCACCCTCTTTTTAGTGCCCAAACATGTTCCATTAACCCTGCAACAGGCCACCTTTGAAGATGGCACCCTCAAAGGGGAGATAGTCCAGCTCAAAGGCGCCAATATGGTACTGATTGGCGAGATGAAAGAGCCACTTGCCCCCGTTGCCAACGCCCTGCAGTCACGTCTGCAGTGGGACATTTAACATCGCCGGTTAACAACCTCAGATCCATCCTCAATAGCAGGCGGCGGTCACGAGCCGCTGCCTGTTCCCCCCCTGATTACTCCCCTTTGTCACTCATTTGCCTCAAGATTTCGAAAAATTGACAAAATTATTTTTGTGACGGAGATCGGCAATCCAGGTCAATAATCCACCTTTACACCCTCAAAATGATGAATTAAACAGCAAGTTAAAACAAATGATTAACACATCGATCACTTTTATGTATTCTGCTGTCACTGGTCTGATTTCTTACCTCCTACCAGATCCATAGAATCACGCCAGAATTGATTGGGAAGAAGCTGAAATAAAAACGGATTTTGTCGAGGTTTGCATTGAACGTGCAGCCAATATCGGCAAAAAAATCTGCCTACAAGAGAGAACACCATGACGACAACAATTTTCAAAAAGAGCCTGATTGCCGCCACCATCGCGCTGGCCACCGGTCAAGTCTATGCCGCGGCATTCCAGTTGAACGAGCACTCGGCCTCCGGTCTGGGTCGCGCCTATGCCGGTGAAGCGGCTATCGCCGACAACGCCTCCGTTCTGGCCCGTAACCCGGCTGCCATGACCACCTTCGACAAGATGGCAGTTTCTGTCTCCGGCACCTACATCAAACCGGATGTGGATGTGGATGGTGCAATAAATCGGGTTGATGCAAACGGGAACAAACTTGCCAAATTAACCGATGCAAGCGAGTCAGGCATTGCTCCGGCAGCCTTTGTTCCTGCTGCTTACTTTATTCAGCCGCTGAATGACCAGTGGGCTTGGGGTATTGGCCTCTTCTCCAACTACGGCCTCTCCACCGAATACTCAGAAACCTTCCCTGCCGGTGCTGGCGCAGGTAATACCGAGTTGATGACCTTCAATATCAACCCGAACATTGCCTATCGTGTCAACGAACACTTCAGTGTCGGTGCTGGTATCAACGCCGTTTACGGTGCCGCAGAACTTAACCGTTTTGCGGGTTACACTGGCACAGCTTTGCCCAAAGATACCAATGTCGCTCATCTTAAGGGGGACACTTGGGGCTTTGGCTGGAACGTTGGCACTCTGTACGAAGTCAATGAGAACCATCGCTTTGCTCTGACCTACCGTTCACAGGTCGATATGAGCTTTGATGGTGATTTCAAAGGGCTCACTTCAGGGAACCGCACTGTTGATGGCAATCTGAAACTGGATCTCCCTGCTCAGGCCGAGTTTGCCGGTTATCACCGTTTGAATCAGCAATTCGCCGTTCACTACTCCGTCAACTGGACTGACTGGAGTGCGTTCCAAGAATTAAAGGCGACCAGCTCAGGCTGTAATACCCCAGGCCAACCAGGCGTATGTCTCAATAAACCCGAGAAATTTAAAGACTCCACTCGCTACTCCATCGGCGGTACCTGGTATATCAATCCAGCTTGGGAAGCTCGTCTGGGCTTTGCCTATGACAACACCCCGATTGAAGCTGAATACCGTAGTTTGAGTATTCCGGACTCAGACCGTATTTGGTACAGCGCCGGTGCTACCTACCATATCAATACCGATATGAGCGTTGACTTTGGTATGGCCTATCTGGACGGCAAAGAAGTCGATGTCAATGAAGGCCTGCCAAACCATGACAGTTTGAACCGCTGGCAAGGTACTTCCCACGGCAACGCCTTCCTGGCTTCTGCCCAGTTCAACATGAAGTTCTGATTATTGATAAAATTGAAAGAGCGCCGTCAGGCGCTCTTTTTTTGTCCGAAATAGCCATTTCAGCGCACACATGTAGCACACATGTGTTTATTTTTCTTTTTTAATCAAGCTATTAGAGTGCATCATCCCAGCATTTAATCTTGTTTTATCCAGATACTGGCCATTACCGTTGCCTTACTGGTCATACCATATAAAATCCTGTCTCCATTCATATGACCGATTGAACCTTCGGGTAACAGCAAGGATTTTGCCATGCATCCCATCATCAAACCGTCCGCCATCGCCCTGTTGGTGCTCGCGGGTCAAACCCATGCCGCCGGATTCCAGCTAGCCGAGCAATCTGCCACCGGCCTCGGCCGCGCATTTGCCGGTGAAGCCGCCATTGCCGACAACGCCTCCGTATTGGGCCGCAACCCGGGTGCCATTACCCGCTTCAAAGAGACCGCCTTCTCCGGCGGCTTCATCTATATTCGCCCCCAGGTCGATATCGAAGGGCGTGTGAGCGATAAGTTCGTGACCCCAGTGGGTAGCCTGCCCATCGGCAACAAGTCCGCCGACGCCAGCGACGTAGCGGGCGATGCCTGGGTGCCCAACCTTTATCTCGTCACCCCTCTGAATGAACTGCTCAGCCTGGGGCTCTCCCTCTCCTCCCAATACGGGCTCGGGATCGAGATGCCAAAAGGGTACAGCGCCGGCCACTTTGGCAATGTGTCCGATATCAAGACGGTCGAACTCGGCACGGCCCTGGCCTATCAGTTCACCCCCTTCTTCTCCGCAGGCATGGGACTTTCCCTTATTCGTGGCGAGGGGGAAGTAGGTGGCACTTTCCCCCACCAAGACAAGATCGCCAAGCATCTCGAAGGCACTGGTAACGAGCTTGGCTGGAATATCGGTGTGCTGCTCACTCCAAGTGAGCGGACCCGCGTGGGTCTCACCTATCGCAACGGGGTCGATCTCAAGCTCAAGGGGGATGCCGTCGGGGTAGATGACCAGGGACAGACGTTCAAAGATACCGGCAATCTGGTGCTGCCACTGCCTGCCACCGCCGAACTTGCCCTCCTCCAGCAGCTCACAGACAAGCTCGCGCTCCATGGCAGCGTCAACTGGACTAACTGGAGCAAGTTTGTCGGTCTGGATGCCAGTCTGGATCATCAGGGGCCGATGCACATCAAGGATGAAAACTGGCAAGACAGCTGGCGCTATGCGCTCGGCATGACCTATCAAGTGGCGCCCAAGTGGCAACTGCGCTCCGGCATTGCCTACGATGAGAGCCCGGTCCCTGCGGCTAATCGCACCATTTCCATCCCCGACTCGGATCGCATCTGGTACAGCCTGGGAGTGGGATATCAGTACAGCAAGGCGCTCTCGGTCGATGTGGGCGTCACCCTGATCGATGGCAAAAAAGTGGGGGTACATGAATCCTTCACGCAATCTGTTCGCCTGCCCAACGGCGTTCCGGCCCACTACCAGTCCAATTTTGACGGCACTTCTGAAGGGGATGCCTGGCTGGCTGGTGCACAATTGAGCTATCTCTTCTAAATTCCTTCCCTGCAAAAAACGCTATGCCAATTATTGCCTTACTCAATAAGGTGAACACTGGCATAGTGTTCTGCAACACCATAAAATCAACCCAGTACCTTTACTGGAGCAAGGCATGTATTCCTACGTAGCAAGACAGCCGATCCTCGACAGAGACCTCAAAACTCATGCCTATGAGCTGCTCTTTCGCGATAGTCTGAATAATGTCTTCCCGAGTATCTCCTCCCAGCAGGCGACGTCACGCCTGGTGGTCGAACAGTTCCTCCAACAAAATATCGATCAGCTGTTGGGAGGCCGCCCCTGCTTTATCAATTTTCCCCACTCACTGCTGCTGGAGGGATTGGCAGAGTGCCTACCGCCCGAAAAAGTGGTGATTGAGATCCTGGAAGATTCCCCACCGGATGATGCCCTGCTGGAAAAGGTGAAACAGCTGCACAAGCTGGGATATCAACTGGCACTCGATGACTTCACCATGTCACCGGATTGGGAGCGCTTCCTCCCCTTTATCCACATCATCAAGTTTGATCTTCGTGCCACCCCCCTGATGCAGATCAAAGTGTTTATCCAGCGGCATCAGACGCTAGGGCTCACCTATCTGGCAGAAAAAGTAGAGGACAAGGCGGAGTTCGAGCGGGTCAAACAGCTGGGGATCCAGCTGTTCCAGGGTTTTTTCTTCAGTCGACCCGAGATGGTCAAGCAAGCCACCATGGAGCCGGCGCAAGTCGTGGTGATGCAGTTGCTCAACGTGGTCAACGAGGCAGAGCCTGATATCAACAAGATTGAGCAGCTGCTCGGTCAGGATATCTCCCTCTCCCTCAAGCTGTTGCGCTATGTCAACCATCTCAAAGGTCACACCAACCCTATTTCGTCATTTCGCCAGGCTGCCATCTATCTGGGCAACACCCAGCTAAAGCGCTTTGTCTCGCTGGTAGCCGCGACCAGCGCCGGCAAGGGCAAGAGCGCCGAGCTCTACCAGATGTCGATGATCCGAGCCCGATTCTGTGAACTGCTGGCCCACGCCCACGCCCCGAGCCAGCAGGCACAACAGGCCTTTATCACTGGTCTCTTCTCCCTGCTGGATGTACTGATGGAGCAGCCGATGGACAAGCTGCTCGGCACTATCCCTCTTATCGACGATATTCGGCTGGCGCTGCTGGAGCGAAAAGGCAATCTCGGTTTCTACCTCGCGTTTTGTGAAGATTACGAGAGCGCCAACTGGTCACGGGTAACGGCCAGAACAGCCCGCCTGGGGCTGAGCGAGGATAAGGTGAGTCACCTCTATCTGGCCGCCACCACCTGGGTCACGGAACAACTGCTGGCGATGGAAGCCACCAATTAATTCGTCTCGTCATTCACCTCGACCGCGATAGCGGTCGCCTCCCCGCCCCCGATACAGAGCGCGGCTACGCCTCGCCGCAGGCCCCGTTGCCGCAGCGCGGCGATCAGCGTCACCAGAATACGCGCGCCACTCGCCCCCAACGGATGACCGAGTGCACAGGCCCCACCATGCACATTGACCTTGTGATGAGGGATGCCGACCCCGCTCATGGCCAGCATGGTGACCATGGCGAAGGCCTCGTTGATCTCAAAGAGATCCACCTCTTCCACCGACCATGCAAGACGCACCAGCAAGCGTGAAATGGCGCCAATGGGCGCAGAGGTAAACTCGGCAGGCAATGCTGCATGGCTCTGATAACCGACGATCCGTGCCAGCACTGGTACCTGCCAGGCTTGCGCCGTGGCGCCATCCATCAATATCAGCGCCGCCGCACCGTCCGAGATAGAGCTCGAATTTGCTGCCGTAATGGTGCCCTCCTTGCCAAAGGCAGGCTTCAGGGTAGGGATCTTCTCCGGTCTGCCCTTGCCGGGTTGTTCGTCTTCAGCCAGCAACAAGCGCTCACCGCGATAGACGCTTGTCAGCTCGGATGCAAACGCGCCGGCTTGCTGCGCATCGCGCGCACGCTGCAACGACGCAAGAGCAAACTCATCCATGGCACTGCGGGTCAAACCGGCCTGATCGGCGCTGCGCTGGGCATGTACCCCCATCAGCTGGCCATCATAGGCATCTTGCAAACCATCGAGGAATAGGTGGTCCAACACCTTTTGATGCCCCATCCGAAAGCCGCTGCGGGCATTATCCAGCAGATAGGGGGCACGGCTCATGCTCTCCATCCCCCCCGCGGCCACCACCCTGTTGTCACCAAGGCGGATGGTATCCGCCGCCAGCATCACTGCTTTCATGCCGGATCCGCACACCTTGTTGACCGTGGTAGCAGGCACACTATCTGGCAACCCTGCTTTCAACAACGCCTGCCGGGCTGGCGCTTGCCCCACGCCCGCCGCCAGCACATTGCCCATAAACACTTCATCGACCTGCTCGGGAACAAGCCCGCTTTGCTGCAGTGCCGCCTCGATGGCACAGGCGCCCAACTCAGGCGCAGTCACCTCTGCCAATGCCCCCTGAAACGCCCCCATCGGAGTCCGTTTTGCCGCCACAATTGCAATATCCATTTGCCTGCCTCTGTTTGTTACATGGCCATAACATAGGGGTTCTGACGCGATGGAACAAGAGTTGCAGCGCAGTTTACGTTTAGGTAAGGTGCAGACAGGATTTAGTTCGCCAAGAAGTCTGTATGAACAACAAGGATGAAGGACGGCGCTTCAGCATCAGTGAGCTGGCCCGGGAATTTGATATTACGACGCGCAGTATCCGTTTCTACGAGGATCAGGGGTTGCTCAATCCCGCCCGAGAGGGACAAACCCGCATTTACAGCAAGCAGGATCGGGTTCGCCTCAAGCTCACCCTGCGCGGCAAGCGGCTCGGGTTCAGCCTCGCTGAGATCCGCGAGCTGTTTGATCTCTATGATGCCGACAAGAGCAGCCGCACCCAGTTACAGACCATGCTGGGACTGGTTGAGGAGAAACGGGCGACACTGCAACAGCAGATGGAAGATATCAGGATGGTGCTGCTGGAGCTGGATGCCGCCGAGCAGCGTTGCCAACAAGCCCTTAGCCAGCTGGGATAACCGCCTTGCTGGCTTATCAGGTAAGTCCCTTCAGCCTGCTCACAAGATGCCAGATAGCAAAAAGCCACTCCTGAGAGTGGCTTTTCTTCAACCTGACTGTTCGCTATTAAACGCGAACGAAGTCCAGGTGGATCAGCTTGTAACGTACCGGGTGACGCTGGATAGCTTTCACTTTTACGTTAACTTCTTCACCGTTGATAACCAGAGTCAGTACAGACTCATAGAATTCCGGCTTCTCTTGAGCCAGGATCATTTTCTTGTGGTCAACAGTGATGGACAGGGCTTCTTTGCCTGCACCGTAAACGATGGCAGGAACTTGGTCAGCTTGACGCAGGCGGCGGCTCGCACCTTTCCCCAGGTCAGAACGGACTTCAGCTTGGAATACGAAAGACATAGTATGTATCTCTTTTGGATGAATTTATGGTGCTAACTGCGACCGGTCAGCACCTCGCAAAACGAGCGCGAATACTACCACGGGCCAAATTCGGATACAAGGTACCGACTCTGCATTTAGCGCCCCTGCTCCAACCGGGCGAATTGCTGCTGACGCTGGGCCGGGCTCAGGGCATCAAACCGCGCCAGGGTCTCGTCGCGCGGGCAGTAGAGACCCTCCCCCGTTCTGACTCGAATGCTCTTGCCAAGCCGCTGCTGGTTCTCTGCCACCAGCGCCAGCAAATAGCTGTAGGTATCTGCTCCCCGGGCGCTGGATAACTGATTCGCTATACGCCACAGGGTCTCCCCTGCGGCGACCTGATGACACACGGTTTGTGGACCGCCGGCCGCAGGAGCCGAGAGGGTAAGCATGGCGTCACTGCCTGCGGATAAGCTAGCCGTGTGGCTGGCGAGCGCCATATCGGCGCTCGCTACTCCCTCATATCCTTGGGCACCACTCATCCCCGCTGTGCGAAAGGTCACCCCCAGCTGAGCGAGCAGAGGTTCGCTCTCGTCGGGGTCGCTGGGCATATCAACACCACCGAACGCGTCTTGGGGTGTGCGGAACTCGGCAATAAAGGGCGCGACAGGTTGCGCGTGATAAGCAGGGGACCCACTCCCCTGCTGCACGATTGCACCAGCCGCAACAGCCTGCCCGGGGACAACCCCGTAAGCCATCTCGTCGATGCGCCGCAGCCTTGCCAGATAGGTTTTGGAGAGCTGCGCCTCCCCCTCGAACAGATCGAAGGGGGGCACCAACCTGGCTGGAAAGAGGATCTGCCAGCGACCCTGCTTTTGCTTTTGGGCCAGCG
This sequence comes from Aeromonas sp. Y293-4, assembly GCF_027705905.1. Taxonomy (NCBI): domain Bacteria; kingdom Pseudomonadati; phylum Pseudomonadota; class Gammaproteobacteria; order Aeromonadales; family Aeromonadaceae; genus Aeromonas; species Aeromonas sp. Y293-4. The sequence goes on from NZ_JAPDCI010000007.1 coordinate 135,733, forward strand.
GCGGAAACTGATTGCCACGCCAGGCCACAAACATCGCAGGCGGCGTGCGCGCCAGCGGGTAATATTCCGGGTTCAACTGCACCCAGGTTTGTTCCGCGATGGGTTGATAACCGCTGATCACCACCTGCGCCACACTCAACCAGATCCCCAGCATCCTTGCCTCCCTGATTTGCGGTTTGAAAGGGCTACCTGACCGGCAACCCCTTCTCTGCACCCGCTATCATGCTGTTAAAACAGTTAGATAGCAGCTTAGCACTGAGCGATGGCGTTAAGCACCCGTTTATCTGAGACCGGATAAGGGGTCCCCAGATTCTGGGCAAAGAACGACACCCGCAGCTCCTCAATCATCCAGCGGATATTGGCCACCTCGGTGGGAATAAGCTGGGATTTGGGGATCTTGGCCAGCAGCGCCTTGTACTCCGACTCCACGCTGTGCACCTTGAGCATGTAGACCCGATCCCGGTTGGGATCGATGGCGAGCTTCTCCAGGCGCCGCTCGATGGCGCGCAGATAGCGCAGCAAATCAGGCAACCGCTGCCAGCCGGTCTCGGTGACAAAACCTTTGTGAATAAGGTTGCCGAGCTGCTGCTGGATATCCGACATGGCAAAAGCGGTGTCGAGCTGCATCTTCCCCTTGAGCCGCTTCTTGATCTCATGGGACAGCGTCAGTACGGCCTCCACCTGCTTGGCCACCTCCACCACCGCATCGTTGAGCTCGGCGCGGACAAACTCCTTGAGCGCCTCGAAACCGGCCTCGTCCCAAGCCAGTCCGCCATGCTGTTCGATCAGCTTGTCGCAGCCACAGGCGATACAGTCATCAATCAGCTCCGCCACCTTGCCAAACGGGTTGAAATAGAGCCCGAGCTTGGCCTTGTTGGGCAGCTTCTCCTGCAGATACTTGATGGGAGATGGCACGTTGAGCAGCACCAGTCGACGCTGGCCCGCCCACATCAGCTGCTGCTGCACCACCGGGCTCTCCACCAGCTGAATGGCGACCGAATCTTTCTCGTCTACCAACGCCGGATAGGCCTTCACCTCGAAGCCGCCACGCTTCTGGCTGTACTCCTGCGGCAACTCGCCAAAGCTCCACAGGGTGAGGCCAGACTGCTCGATGTCATCGTCCGCCACTTGTGACAGGGTCTCCTGCACCTTGCCACGCAGGGACTCTTTCAATGCCTCCAGATCTTTCCCTTCCGCTACCTTCTTGTGCTTGTCGTCCACCACCCGGAAGGTGAGTTTCAGGTGATCGGGTACCGCATTCCAATCCCAGGATTCTCGGGGCACGGTGACGCCGGTCATCCGGCGCAGCTGACGCTCCATTTCGTCCAACAGCGGCCCCTGCTCGGGGTTGATGCTGGCAAGCAGCGCATCGGCATAGTTCGGCGCCGGCACAAAGTTCTTGCGCATCGGCTTGGGCATCGACTTGATAAGGGCCACCAACAGCTCATGGCGCAGCCCGGGGATCAGCCACTCGAACCCCTTCACCTCCACCTGATTCAGGAGCGGCAGCGGGATATGCAGGGTCACGCCATCGGCGGCCTCCCCCGGCTCGAACTGATAAGTCAACTTGAGCTTAAGGCGCCCCTGCTGCCAGAAGTTGGGGTAGTCGAGATCGCTGATGTGGGCCGCATCTCCCTTCATCAGCATCTCTTTTTCGAAGTTGAGCAGCTCGGGATCCCGCTTTTGCGCCTCTTTCCACCACTTGTCGAAGTGACGGGCGGAGATCACCTCCTCCGGCAAACGAGCATCGTAGAAGCGGAACAGGTCCTCGTCATCCACCAGGATGTCGCGCCGACGGGATTTGTGCTCCAGCGCCTCCACCTCGGCCAGGAGCTTGCGGTTATCGCTGAAGAAGCGGTGACGGGTCTCGAAATCCCCCTCCACCAAGGCGCGGCGGATAAAGAGCTCGCGGCACAGCGTCGGATCGATACGGCTGAAGTTGATGGTGCGCTCGTTGACCAGCGTCAGGCCATAAAGGGTCACCTTCTCCTTGGCCATTACAGCGCCGTTTTTCTTCGACCAATGTGGGTCGCTGTGGTGCAGCTTGATGAGATGACCCGCCAGCGGCTCTACCCACTCGGGTTCAATCTTGGCGTTGATGCGGGCGTAGAGACGCGAGGTCTCCACCAATTCTGCGGCCATCACCCACTTGGGCGGCTTCTTGAACAGACCCGAGGCCGGGAACAGGTGGAAACGGCCGTTGCGGGCGCCGAGAAACTCCGGTTTTTCCAGATCCTTGTTGCCGATATGGCTCAAGAGGCCTGCCAGCAGCGCGCAGTGCACCGTCTTGAAATCTGCAGGTTCATGGTTGGCTTTAAAACCAAGCTCCTTGACCGTCTGGCGCAGCTGGAAGTGAATGTCCTGCCATTCACGCACCCGCAGGTAGGAGAGAAACTCCTTCTGGCACATGCGGCGGAATGGATTGCTGCCAAGGGCATCCTGCTGCTCTTTCAGGTAGTTCCACAGATTGACGAAGGCAAGGAAATCGGAATCCTTGTCCTCAAAGCGCCTGTGCTGCTCGTCGGCGGCCTGCTTCTTCTCCATGGGCCGCTCGCGGGGATCCTGAATGCTGAGGGCCGCGGTGATCACCATCACCTCGCTCAGACAGCCAGTCTGCGCCGCGCTGATCACCATCTTCGCCAAACGCGGATCAAGGGGGATGCGCGAGAGCTGGCGACCGGTCTCGGTCAGCTGCAACTTGGCTTCGCGCTCGCCGGTGGCGGGCAGCTCGCGCACCGCCTCCAGCTCTTTGAGCAGGGTCAGGCCATCCTTGATATGGCGCGACTCTGGTGGCTCGACGAAGGGGAAAGCCTCCATATTGCCAAGGCCGAGCGCCAGCATCTGCAGGATGACGGAGGCCAGGTTGGTACGCAGGATCTCGGGGTCGGTAAAGGCGGGACGGCTATTGAAATCCTCCTCCGAGTAGAGGCGGATACAAATGCCGTCCGCCACCCGACCGCAACGCCCTTTGCGCTGGTTGGCGCTGGCCTGGGAGACCGGCTCGATGGGTAGGCGCTGCACCTTGGTACGCCAGGAGTAGCGGCTGATGCGGGCCGTACCCGGGTCGATGACGTAGCGAATGCCTGGCACCGTCAGCGAGGTCTCCGCCACGTTGGTAGCGAGCACGATGCGCCGTCCGGCGTGTTGCTGGAACACCTTGTTCTGCTCGGCGTTGGAGAGGCGAGCATAGAGCGGCAGCACCTCGGTATCGCGCAGGTTGAGTTTGCGCAGGGCATCGGCGGTATCGCGGATCTCCCGCTCGCCGTTCATGAAGATAAGGATGTCCCCGAGCCCCTCGCGGGCCAGCTCTTCCACCGCATCGAAGATCCCCTGCAGCTCGTCGCGCTCTTCAAGACCTTCGCTCTTGTCACTGCTTTTTTTATCAATAAATAGCGGACGGTAGCGCACCTCCACCGGATAAGTGCGGCCGGAGACCTCAATCACCGGCGCCTTGTTGAAATGGCGGGAGAAACGTTGCGGGTCGATGGTGGCCGAGGTGATGATCACCTTGAGGTCCGGGCGCCGTGGCAGCAGTTGCTTGAGGTAACCCAGAATGAAGTCGATATTGAGGCTGCGCTCGTGGGCCTCATCGATGATGATGGTGTCGTACTGGGTGAGCATCCGGTCGTTCTGGATCTCGGCCAGCAGGATACCGTCGGTCATCAGCTTGATGTGGGTCTGCTCGCTCACCTGATCGGTAAAGCGCACCTTGTAACCCACGTAGTGGCCGAGTTCGGACTCTATCTCCTCGGCAATACGGGCCGCCACGGTACGGGCCGCCAGACGGCGCGGCTGGGTGTGGCCGATGAAGCCCTTGACCCCACGCCCGAGCGCCAGACAGATCTTGGGGATCTGGGTGGTTTTACCCGAGCCGGTTTCCCCGGCGATGATCACCACTTGATGCTCTTGAATGGCCTTGGCGATCTCAGCCTGCTTCTGGCTGACCGGCAGGTTGTCCGGATAGGTGACCTTGGGCACTCCGGCCAGACGGGTTTGATAGCGCACTTCGGCGGCGGCCAAATCAGAGGCGATGGTCTCCAGCACGGCGGCCTGTTTGCCTTCAGGCAGCTTCTTGACCCCGTGCAGACGGCTGGAAAGGCGGCGGGCGTCGAGGTTCATGCAGGCAGAGAGACGGCGGCGCAGCGCCTCGATAGAGAGAGACAAGGTGCGAATTCCTTAAATTAGGTGCCCAGAGGGGCCATATCGATAAGCTGGGAGCGATCCTAAAGAGCGAGCGGGAACGGTGCAAGCCTTAACGTAGCGTTATCTAGGGGAAGACAGAGAGATTGGCCGCTCCTCAAACATGACAAAACAATCATTGTAAGATGGCATAACATGAATAAATCGCAGCATATGAAATAGCCAAGGCAAGCCGAAGCTTGCCTTGGGAGAGAGGAAAACAGGGTTAACCGTGGGTGTGATGGACAAAACAGGTAGTGAGCTGGGCGTGAATGGCCTGCATGACGTTGTGACGATTGATGACACCGAGCAGACGTCCCTCCTCCACTACCGGATAGATCTTCGGTTTTTGCCCCATCATCATCTCCGCCAGGCTCAAAATGCTGGTATCGGGTCCCACCGACAACACCTCCTTGCGCATCACATCCTTGACCTGCGCCACCTGTTCGCAGTGATAGGCCTCCTTAAGCAGCACTGCGATGCAATCCTGCTCGGAGATCCAGCCAATCAGATGGCCCTGCCCATCCACCACCGGGCCACCGAGCTGATGACTGTTCAGAAATTTCTCGACCACAGCTTGCACCATCATGTCGGCAGTGAAGGTGATGGGTCTGCTCTGCATATAATCCTTGGCTTTTAGCGATTCCATATCTGCTCCCCTACGGTAGTCCATCAAGCTGGCGTCTTGTGCGCCGGTACCGGCACCATGCTCGGCTTGTTCCAAGCATAGCTGGCTCGCGGCAGTATGAGTCAGCGGCCAGCCTCTCCCTCAATTGGTGGCATGATCCGGCTCGCGATCCGGAATGGCTGCCATCATCATCTGCGGCAGGTGATCGGCCAGCACCGCCACCACAGCGGGATCGACCCGCCCCTGATCCGCCAGTTGCTGCATAAAGGTCAATGCGTCACGAGCCGGCAGACCGCGGCGATAAGGTCTGTCCTGCACCATTGCCTGAAAAATATCAGCGACCCGCAGGATCCGCGCTTCGAGCGCCATGGCGGATGCCGGCAGGTGGAACGGATAGCCCTCCCCGTCAGGCTCCTCATGGTGATAGGCCGCCCAACAGGCAATCTCCTCAAACCCTTCGATATGACGCAGGATCTGGTAAGTCTCGAAGCTGTGGGTATTGATGATTGCCCGCTCCTCTTTCGTCAGGCTGGCAGGCTTGTCGAGGATCTCGTCCGGCACCCTGAGCTTGCCCAGATCATGCAGCAAACCGGCGATCTCCAGCATGTCGCAATGGATGGCACTGACTCCCATCTGCTCGGCCAATGCCCGAGACAACCTGCTCACACCGAGTGAATGCGTCATCGTGAATGGGCTTTTGGCGTCGACAATGCCGGAGAAGATCTGCGCCAGCGCTTTTAGCTCCCCGTTGAAGGTCAGGCAAGGCTCCCGCACCTGCAGCATCTCCAGCATGTAATCATTGATGGAGCGCGCTTCCAGCTGCAGCCAGAATGCCTCAGAGCGAGACGCCTTGAGGAAAGCATCCACCAGCTCGGGGGCAAAGAACTCGTCACGGAAATCCTGCAGGCGTGCGCGGATCTCGTTGGTATGCATCAACAATGAACCATCACCATAGTAGGGCGCCGCCAACGCATCGCAGCGATCCACCAGAAAGATAAGGTTGGCCTGACGGGCTACATTGGGGTCCACATCGGCCATCTCGCGCAACAGGTGCCAGTGGGTATGGTGATAACGGATAGGCAGGGCCAGCGGGGCCAGCAAACGGAAATCCTTGAGCAGCTGATATCCCACCTCGCAGTGGCGCTGGGAGGACTCCCAATCGAACTCGCTGACCAGATGGTGATGGGTGATGGTCGAGGAGACACCGATATCATGCAGCACCCCCAGCTCGAACAGCAGACAGCGCTCGGCCTCACTCATCCCCAGCTCCCGGCTACACTCGGCAGCCATAATCCCGACCCGTTTACCGTGGGCCACATCGCCAATGCCCACCAGATCCAGCGAGGCTGACAAGGCATACACCACCTGCCTTAGATCCACTTGCAACGAAAAGGGGGCTGCGCCCTGCGCTCTGTCCATGATCCGGGTCCCATGCGATGTTGTCGTATCAAAATGGCGCTGTTTTATGCTTCGCCTTCTATCAACTTAGTCAATAGCTGAGCCTTTTACCTTGTTTTTATAGGCATTTATGAACCTGCGCACCTTGAAAAGACAAAGATCACAGCTGGATTTATTTGGCCACACCCATTCAAGTCATATGTATACGTTCAAAAATATGAGAGCAGACTTTTTAAATCTCGCGATGAGATTGTGAGCAGTTTTAAAAACTCCTATCTGAGCGAAACAATCAACACCCCAGCTTTACTTAATTATGACTTAATCAGAATTAAAGAGTGCTCGGTTTGCCAGTAAGAATTTTGAATAAAGGCACACCACAACGCTCATAACAGCTCTCATCCCCTAAATTGATTAGCCGAATTGTGAACTCCATCACCCATTTATTCGCCTTATCGCCATCGATAGCGGTAGACACCTCCGCCTTCTGGATACAGCTTCCCATGCTCGCGCAAGCCCACCCGATAGCTTGCGACCAAAGGGTTGGTGAAAAAATATCGGATAACCAGCGGTTATATTCGCTATAAGGCGACAAGGATAAACGGGATTTATAGAGTGAAACTGTTGAAAGCTGATTTCCAAGCTGCGGTTAACACGGGCTATTCAGGTCATATCACTCTTTGCAGGTCATAACGACAGCGATAAAGGGGAATATGCCCATCCGGGTATTCCATCCTCTCCAACAGCCTGCACGGGATGATATTTCCACCGCGTTAAACACACGCTGCTTTCATCGCCCATTTTGTGTACCAATTCACATCAGATTAGGAGTGGAGCCAATAATGGCCATTCAAATAAACAAAATAGCCATGAGCCTTGCCTTAATGGCCACCGCTGGTAGTGCCACAGCAGCCGCCAAGCCCAATATTCTTGCCATCATGGGCGATGACATCGGCTACTGGAACATCAGTGCCTACAACCAGGGGATGATGGGCTACCAGACCCCGAACCTGGACAGGATCGCCAATGAAGGGGCCCTCTTTACCGATCACTACGGTCAGCAATCCTGCACCGCCGGCCGCGCCGCCTTCATTACCGGTGAAGAGCCATTCCGTACCGGTCTGCTGACCATCGGCATGCCTGGATCCACTCACGGCATTCCGGATTGGGCCCCCACCATCGGTGATCTGCTCAAAGAGCAAGGTTACATGACGGCTCAGTTCGGCAAAAACCATTTGGGCGATCAGAACCAGCACCTGCCGACCAAGCACGGTTTCGACGAGTTCTTCGGCAACCTCTATCACCTGAACGCGGAAGAGGAACCGGAAACCTACTACTACCCGAAAGATCCGGAGTTCAAGAAGAAGTTCGGCCCACGCGGCGTCATCAAATCTTCTGCCGACGGCAAGATTGAAGATACCGGCCCCATGACCCGCAAGCGCATGGAGCATGCTGACGAAGAGTTCCTCGAGTCCTCGCTGGCGTTCATGGAGAAAGCAGTCAAGGCCAAGAAGCCCTTCTTCATCTGGCACAACGCCACCCGCATGCATGTCTGGACCCGTCTGCAAGAGAAGTATCAGGGTAAATCCGGCGTCAGCATCTATGCCGATGGCATGCTGGAACACGATGATCAGGTGGGGATCCTGCTCGACAAACTGGACGAGCTGGGGGTCGCCGACAACACCATCGTGATCTACACCACTGACAACGGTGCCGAGACCGTCAGCTGGCCGGATGGCGGCACCACCCCCTTCTACGGTGAAAAAGGCACCACATGGGAAGGCGGGATGCGGGTTCCGCAACTGGTTCGCTGGCCGGGCGTGATCAAGCCAGGCACCAAGGTCAACGCCATGATGGCCCATCAGGACTGGATGCCGACGCTGTTGGCCGCTGCCGGTGTACCGGATGTGAAAGAGAAGCTGGCCAAGGGCTACAAGGCCAACGGCAAACAGTGGCGGGTGAAACTGGACGGTTACAACTTCATGCCGTACCTCGCCGGAAAAGCCGGCACCTCCCCACGCAACTCCATGCTCTACTTCTCCTCAAACGGCGAACTTAACGCCGTGCGCTGGAATGACTTCAAACTGAACTTTGCCACCATGGAGGGCAACATCACCGACGCGGCGCGTGTGACTCCAAACTGGCCGCAGATCATCAACCTGCGCGCAGATCCGTTCGAGAAGGCACCGCATGAGTCAGGCATGTATCTGCGCTGGATGGCAGACAACATGTGGCTGTTCGTACCTGCACAGGGGATCCTGAAAGAGTTCTTCGACACTCTTCCCAACTACCCGATGCAGCAGAGCTTCCAGATGAACCCTGCCAGCATTAGCTCCCAGAGCCTGATGCTCAAGGGCAAACTGGCAGAGCTGGACGCACTCAAACAAAAAGTCGCCACCATCAAGTAAGGCGGTGACTCCAACGCCCATCACTCTCTGGTGGGCGTTTTCAATTTCCAGCCGGCTCGCCCCGTGCCGGCTGGAAATTGAAAACCCGTTGGCCCCCTCCTAGCCCTATCTCTGTCTCGTTAAATGTACCCTGTGGAAAACCCTATGAACCCCTTGCAACAACAGATCTCGCAACTCATCGAACAGGTTGGTCACAGTGTGGTCGGCCAGTCCCATGTGATCCGCGCCCTGGTCATCGGCCTGCTGACCAATAGCCACGTGCTCCTTGAAGGTTTGCCCGGCACCGCCAAGACCCGCTCGGTCAAGGCACTGGCAGAAGCCCTCAATACCAGCTTCGGCCGCATTCAGTTCACCCCCGATCTGCTCCCCTCGGATGTGACCGGCACCGAGATGTATCAGGAGCGTGACGGAGCCCACCAGTTGCGTTTCCAGCCAGGCCCCATCTTCAACAGCATCGTACTGGCCGATGAAGTGAACCGCGCCCCCGCCAAGGTACAAGCGGCGCTGCTGGAGGCGATGGCAGAAGGCACCGTTACCGTCGGTGACAAGAGCCATCGCTTGCCCGAGCTCTTTATGGTGCTGGCCACCCAGAACCCCATCGAGCAGGAGGGTACCTACCCGCTGCCAGAAGCCCAGATGGATCGTTTTGCCCTCAAGGTCTCGGTCGCCTACCCCGATGATGAGGCAGAGCTTGCCATCATTCGGCTGGTGCGGGCCGAAGAGCGCGGTACCCGCCAGCAGAACGAGGGGTTCTCCCCCCTCTCCCCTGAGCTCATCTTGCAGGCCAGATCAGAGCTCTCGGCCATGACGGTCTCACCGCTGGTGGAGCACTACATCATTGCGCTGGTCATGGCGACCCGACACCCCGATCGCTACCCGGCCACCGGGCTGCCACAGTGGATTGCGGTCGGCGCCAGCCCCCGCGCATCCATTGCCCTGGACAAGTGCGCCCGCGCCTATGCCTGGCTGCAAGGGCGCAACCACGTGCTACCCGACGATGTGCGCGCCATGGTGCCCAGCGTGCTTGGCCACCGCTTTACCCTCAGCTATGACGCGCTGGCAGATGGGGTGGATCACCAGCAGGTGGTGATGACTCTGCTCGATCACGTCGTCATCGGGTAAGCGATACCATGACACCTCGCTCCTTATCCCATGACAGGCTGACACAGTGCGGGCAATCGCCCAGTGGCGACAACCGCATCCACTGCGACTACCTGACACTGGTCCGGCTTCAGGGGCTGGTCGGCCAGTTTTCACTACTGCCCCGACTAAACAGCGGCAACCTGCTGTGCGGCCGCCACCCGTCACGCTTTCGCGGCCGTGGGCTCAACTTTGAAGAGCTGCGCCACTATCAGCAAGGGGATGATATTCGCACCCTGGACTGGAAAGTGACCCTGCGCACCGGCCGCCCCCATGTCCGTAGCTACAGCGAAGAGAAAGATCGTCACGTGATCCTCTGCGTTGATCAGCGCAGTTGCATGTTCTTCTCCTCGGTGGAGGTGATGAAGTCGGTGGTGGCCGCCGAAGTCGCCGCCCTGCTCGGCTGGCAAGTACTCAAAGAGAGCGATCGGGTCGGGCTCGCCATTTTGCACTGCGATGGCGTGGCGTGGCTGCGCGGCCAGCGCTCCCGTGGCCACTGGTTGGCAGGGCTGCGCCAGCTCTGTGCCGCCAATCATGCTCTCTCGGCCACCAGCCGCGACAGCGAGGCGACCGGTCTGGCCCCCCTGCTGGCGATGCTGGGCCGCCTCAAGTTGAAAAATACCACCCTGATCTTTCTTAGCGACTGGGCTGGCGTCACCGAGGCCGACCTGACCCGCCTCAGTTACTTGCAGCAGCACAACGATGTACTGGCACTGCACATCGCCGATCCCCTCGAGTCGACTCTGTCGACCACAGCCGCTGACGCCAGCTGGGTGGTCGGCGATGGCCATTACCAGCTCAATATTGCTCCCCACCAGCTCCCTGTGCTGGATCAGGGGCTAGCCCGCCAGCAGCAATTGAAAAAAGATCAACTGCTGCGACTGATGGCCCTCAAGGGATTGCCGCTTATTACCCTCGACACCGGTGGCCACCACCTCGCCCGCCTCATTACCGCATTGAGAGGAGATCACTGATGAACCACAAGCTGCCCGGCACCTATATGCTGCGCGAATTGCAGGACGTGACCGTACCACCCACCATCAGCTGGCAACCGCAAACCGCAGGCTGGCTGCTGCTGGCGCTGAGCCTGGGGGCGCTGGCGCTGCTCTGGCTCTATCACCGGGCACAGCGCTGGTGGCAACAGCGTTACCGCCGTGAAGCGCAGGCGGCCCTGCGCACGATCAACTGGTCTGATGCCGGGGCCAATCTGGCACTGTTTCACCTGATCAAGCAGGTGTTGACCCACCTAGATCCCCGGCACGGCAAGCTGTTTGGCATGGCGTTGCTGCAGACCCTCGACAATGCCATGGCTGATAGGCAGCCCCGTTTCGCGACCGAACTGGGGGAGCGCTGGCTGGTATCGCTGGTCTGTGATCAGGTGGTGTTAAGCGTCAGTGATCAGCTCTGCCTCGTTTCCCTCTGCAACGACTGGCTTGCCCACCACCAGACTCCAATACAAACAGCCTCGTTGGCGACGGAGGCCCATCATGCTTGATGCAGGTCTCGAGTTTGCCCACCCCCACTGTTTCTGGTTGCTGCCCCTGCCGTTGCTGGTGTTTCGCCTTATTCCGGCCTATCGCACCCGGCAGAGTGCCATCAAGGTGCCCTTCTTCGATCTGCTGATCGATCTGCTGGATGAACCGCCGCGTGAGGGGGCAACCCAGCTGACTGCCAGCTGGTGGCAGCGGATCGCCCTGATCACCGTTTGGCTGTTAGCGGTGCTGGCGCTGGCCAAGCCCACCATCTATGGCCCGCCTCAGGTGCGCGAGCGGTTCGGGCGGGATGTGATGATAGTGCTGGATCTCTCCGGCTCCATGGCCGAGACCGACTTCTCCCCCGACCCCGGCAAGTCCCTCAGTCGGCTCGACGCCGCCAAAGAGGTGCTTAAACAATTTGCTGCAACGCGCGAAGGAGATCGACTCGGACTCATCCTGTTTGGGGATGCCGCCTTTCTCCAGGCGCCGTTTACCGCCGATCTCGACACCTGGCAAACCCTGCTGCAGGAGACCGATGTCGCCATGGCAGGCCAGAGCACCCATCTGGGGGATGCCATCGGTCTGGCAATCAAAGTATTCAACAACAGTGATCGCCACGGGCAACTAGACCAGAACAGCGCCAAGCGGGAGAAAGTCGCCATCATCCTTACCGATGGCAACGACACCGGCAGTTTTGTCAGCCCGCGGGATGCTGCCCGGGTAGCCGCGGTCAACGGCGTGCGGCTGCATACTATCGCCATGGGGGATCCGGCCACCGTCGGCGAACAGGCTCTCGATCTCGATACCCTGCAACAGTTGGCGACCCTGACCGGCGGCCAGTTGTTTCAGGCTCTTGATGAGGCGCAGCTGACGCGCGCCTATCAGGTGATCGGTGAACTGGAGCCACAACGCTACGAAAGCACCCGCTTTCAGACTCGCGAAAGCCTGCACCATTACCTCATCGCCGTCAGCGTCGTCCTCTATCTCACCCTCTTTTCCCTGTTGACCCTCAGGCGCTACCGCCTGCGCACTGCTCTCTCAGGAGACACGCCATGATGGATCCTCTCTACTGGCAACAGCTCTGGCTGAATGCCCACTTTCTGCGCCCCTGGTGGCTGCTGGCCTTGCTCCCCCTTGTCGCCATCCTGCTGCTGCGCTGGCGCATGGATGAAGCAAACAGCTGGCAACAGCGGCTGCCGCCCCATCTGCGCGAGGCGTTGACGCTGGGGGACACCGGCTGGAAAAAGAACCTGCCCCTCAAGGTGCTGGGGCTGCTGATGGGACTCGCCATCCTGATCTGCGCAGGGCCGACCTGGAGCCGTGAACCCTCCCCCTTTGGCGAAGATCAGGGCGCCCTGCTGATCCTGCTCGATAACAGCGACTCCATGCTGGAAACGGATATCGCCCCCAACCGGTTGACGCGGGCCAAGCAGAAGATCAGCGATCTGCTGGCGACCCGCGATGGCGGGCGCAACGGGCTGGTGGTCTTTGCCGGCTCGGCCCACACCGCCATGCCGCTGACCCGTGACAATGCCGTCTATGACCCTATCCTCGCCGCCATCCGTCCCGAGATCATGCCTAAAGCGGGCAAGCGCACCGAACAGGTGATCCCGCTGCTCACCGAGCTTCTGGCCGATGAGACAGGCAACACCGTTTTGCTGGTGAGTGATGGCATCAGCCCCTCCGCCATCGCCCCCTTGGCTGACTATTTCCGTGGTCAATCCCGTCAGCTGCTGATCCTGGCCGCTGGCGACCCGGCCCTGAGTGGCAAACGCCCGCTGGAGCTTGCCTCACTACGGCGACTGGCCAGTGACAGCGATGGCACCCTGCTCACCATGACGGTGGATAATGGCGACGTAGAGCGCATCAACCGGGGGATTGAACGCAACTTTTTGATCCACAACGACTCCCTGATGCCCTGGCGGGACATGGGTTACTACCTGCTCTTTCCGGTCGTCGCCCTGCTGCTGCTCTGGTTTCGCAAAGGCTGGTTGGTGCAGTGGGGTCTGGTGGCAGCCATCGGTCTCTCCCTGTTACAGACGACGCCTGCGCAGGCCACCACCTTCTCGCTGGCGCCCGCAGAGCCGACAGAGCCTGCGATCAATCACTGGGCAAAGGAGCTGAAACAGCAGTGGTTAAACCTCTGGCTCACTCCGGATCAGCAGGGGCAGTGGTACTTCCAGCAAGGTGACTATCTGGAGGCGGCTAAACACTATGAAGATCCCTTCTACAAGGGGGTGGCCTACTACTATGGCGCCGAGTTTGCGCTGGCCCAGTCAGCATTCCTGCAAGCCGACTCAGAACAGGCTCTGCTCTATGCCGGCAATGCCCTCGCCAGACAACGTGAGTATCTGGCCGCCCGCCAGCTGTTCCGGAAACTGGCTGACGAGGCCAGCGACCCGAGCGTGCGTCAATCAGCCGCCCACAACTATCAGGTGATGAGCGGGATTGTTGACGAGATCAACCGCGCCAGTCAGAGCCAGACCGGCACGCCGGATGGACCTGATCACTCCAGCGAACTGCCCGATGAAGAGCCACGTAGTGCCGACGGGGCGGAAGAGACCGTGGTTTCATCCCTGATGGCGCGCGAAACCCTGACCGCAGATCAGATCCTGGCCAATCCGGCGCAGGCCGAAAAGTGGCTGCGCCGGGTGGAGTCTGATCCCGGTGACTTCCTGCAAGCCAAATTCCGCCTCCAGCTACACGCACAGCAAACGGGCACAACCGCCCGTACTCGTTCTGCCACCCACAAGGAGCCTACCCATGTGCAACCGGCACAATAAACTCTGCCACTGGCTGTGCAGATATATGGTGACTGCTACCCTGCTCGGGGCCGTGCTGCTCACGGTCGAGGCAGAGGCTGCTGATGCGACTGACGCCACTCAGGTGACCCTCAAGAGCTGGCTGAAAGATCAGGGGGAGGAGAAGCGCCCCTATGCCGTCAACCAACAGATCACCCTCTATCTGGAGCTGGCCACCAACCGCTGGTTTACCGCGGGTACCCGCATCGGACAGTTCGAGCTGCCGGGGGTCATGGTCAAGCAGCGCAGCGAGCTGGCGACCAACTTCACCCAGCGCCGCGATGGCGAGACCTGGTCGCATCAGCGCTGGGAGCTGACGCTCTATCCCCAGCAATCCGGCCAGTTCGAGATCCCCGCCATCGCGGTACGGGCCACCGCGGCGCGCCCTGAAGGGGGCTCCCGGCAGATCACCCTCACCACCCACCCTCAGCGTTTTGCCGCCGCTCTGCCCGACCCTGCCCTGACGGTCGGCGGGCGTTGGCTGAGCGCCAGCAATCTCACCCTGAGCCAGCGTTGGCAGCGCTCTGCGGATGACCATGCTGATGGCGAGCTGCGGGTGGGGGATGCTATCACCCGCACCGTAACCGCCAGCGGGCAGGATACCCTCTCGGTGCTGATCCCGCCGCTGATCACTCCGCTTGCAAGCGATGGGCGGGTACAGGCCTATCCGGCGCAAGCCCAACTGAACGATACCCAGGATCGGGGGGAGTACCTCTCGACACGGGAAGATCAGACTACCTATATCGTGCAGCGCGGGGGTGAGTTGACCCTGCCCGCGCTGGAGCTTGCCTGGTGGAACAGCCAGACTGGCCAGCTGCAGACCCTGACACTCCCTGGGCAGACCCTGCAAGTGCGCCACACTCCCGCCTCCTGGCTGGCGGCCTACTGGCATCGGTTGCTTGGAGTAGCCGGTGGTGTAGCCCTGCTGGTGCTGGCGCTCCTGGCTATAGCCCGTTACTACCGTCACCACCCTCGCCCGCTCGGCTGGCAATATGGGGCCGCCATCTGGAGCAGGCAGTGGGGGGCGGTGCGGGTACTGGCCTATCGCTATCTGCGGGCCAAGAGGGGTTGGCTGGAACTTAGCCGTGTCAGTTCCGATCCGGCTTGGCAGCAACAACAGGTTGTATTCCAGCAAGATCCCCTTGATCGGGCTGATGCGCTCAGGATGGGCTGGCGCCTGCTGGTGCGCCTGCAAAGGCAACAGGGCGCCAGTCTAGGCAACATCCGTTCACGGTTGGGCCACATTATCGGCTGGCAAGCGGCCCTGCCGGAATTGCCCCCTCTGACTGGCAAACCGACCTCAGCGGATCAGTCATCCAGCAACGCAAACAGATAAATAAAGTGCGCCACGCAGCAACCAGCCCTGCACTGGTTGTCCCACTTTGCCCACTTCATTACACTGCCAAAGTGGGATACCCGCTGGCTGCCACGCCACCTGACTGGCGTGGCAGGTTCTCCCCTCCGGCTACCCGGCAGTGCCAAGGCAGTGTGATTTTTCCACGAACATGTAACGAGGCTCCTCTTGTTAGACATCCGAAGTACCGAGCTGAACCTGATCCCGATCTTTGTCGCCATCTATGAAGAGCGCAGCCTCTCCCGGGCGGCGACACGCATGGAAATCAGCCAACCCGCCGTCAGCAAGGCCCTCAAGCGACTGCGGGAGATCTACGGCGATCCTCTGTTTAATCGCAAGGTCGTGGGGATGGAGCCCACCTCGTTTGCCATCGACATCTATCCGGCGATGGCGGCCGCGCTGAAAAACTTCAGCTCGACCCTCTCGACCTCGCGCACCTTCAATCCACGCACTTCCCAGCGAGTCTTCTCCATCGCCTGTGTCAGACTGGTCAGCGCCCAACTGGTTCCGGCGCTGCTGTGCAAGATCCGGGCACACGCTCCGGGTATTTCGCTCGAGGTGCATCCCCTCTTTACCGAGGATATGGAGAGTGACCTGCGGATGCAGCGTTATGATCTCATCATCGACATGACCCAGAGCGGGCGCAGCATGCTCAAGAGCGAGGTGCTCTATGGGGAGCAGGTGAAGGTGGTATGTGCCAGCAACCACCCGCGACTGGGCAGCAACTTGACGGTGGAGGCCTATTTTACCGAGGAGCATGTGGCATTGGCCCAGTGGCAGGTCAGAGGCAGCATGATCACCGCCGAGCACCTGCCGCAAATGGCCAACCGCAATATCGTGGTACGGGTGCCGACCGCCATGGAGATGCTGCCCATCATTGCGTGCAGCGAGATCATCGGGGTTTTGCCCACCTCCATCATAAATACTTTTGCCGGCATGTATGATGTACGGGTACTCCCCTTCCCCTTCGAGGAATCAGTATTCAGCCTGTCGGCCATCTGGCACCCCAGCCGGACCACCGAGGCGGGCCACCGCTGGCTGCGCCAGCAGTTGTTCGAAGTGGTCAGCGAGCTGGGGCTAACCACCTCCATCGATCAGCCCTAACGGGCATCACGCACCAGTCGCAATCCCATGTCAGCCATCATCACCGACTGGCTGGCAAAATCACGCCGGAAATTTTCAGACAATTCAGCCTCATAGGCGTAGCTGCCGCCTCGCACCGACTTATGGGCGAGGTGGCTCTTGCTCTCCTGAGCATTGTTCGGGTTCTCTTGAGGACTGTGGCGATAGAAGGTCTCTTCATAGGCATCAGTCACAAACTCCCCCACATTGCCGGTCATGTCGTATAGCCCCAGCTCGTTGGGCTTTTTCAGCCCCACCGGATAGGCGCGATTCTTGGCGTTGCCGCTGTACCAGGCCACTTCGTCAATCTGATCGGAGCCGCTGTAACGATAGCCTTTACTCAGCTTGCCCCCCTTGGCTGCATACTCCCATTCAGCTTCGGTGGGCAGGCGGTAGTGAGCGCCGGTCAACTCATTGAGCCTTGTCACAAACAGATTGGCTTGTTGCCAGCTGAGGTTGTTGACCGGTACATCCGGTGCCTGGAAATAGCTGATGGAGGGGCCCATCACCGCCTCGAACAGAGCCTGGGTCACCTCGAATTTTGCCATGTAGAAGCTGTTGAGCGAGACCGCATGCTGCGGCCCTTCGCTCGCTTTGGCGGCAGGGTCGTTGGAGCCCATCTCAAAACGGCCCCCTTCCACCAGCACCATGTCCGCTTCAATCTTCTGTCGCAGCGGATGGAGCGGCTGGTTGCCCTGTTTGACCGAGAGGGTGCAGCCGGCCACCAGCAGGGTGGTCGCCAGCAACGGAATTGCGCATTTGAACGGTATGATCGTCATAACCTGACCTGTGCAGTAAGAGAAGTGGCAGCCATCACTGGCCAGCGGAAACCGGCGGCGTGCTCGTCTTGCTCGCGCGCTTGCTATTGAGCTCGGCCAGCACCTCGGGGGGCGCTATCTTGCCAAGTTCACTCATGCAGGCGTCGCTCTTGGGGTGATCGTGGCGAAGGTAGATATCGCACACCGCATAGAGCTGCTCCGGCGCGCCGGAGATCCGGTAGGCAAGCTCGAACGAGCCGATGGCTTTCTCGAGATCCAGCGGCTCTTGCAGCACCCCGTTGAGATACCAGAAGTAGCTGTTATTGCCAGCGAGCTCCGCCGCCCGTGCCATGGTGACTGCCGCTTCGCTCTTCTGATCGAGGCGCACCTGGGTCAGCGCCTTGGCGTAATGGAGGTTGGCATTCTGCGGCAGCACAATAATCCCCTTGTTGAGCAAGGCCTGCGCCTCGGCATCACGTTGCTGGGCCCGCAAGTTGTCAGAGAGACCAAGCCAGATCAGGGGATTATCGGGCTGATTGGCCAGCAGTTGTTCGTAGCTTGCCTGCGCCTTGTCCCACTGCCGGGTCCAGCGATAGAGATCTGCCTGCAACAGCTGCTGCGCAGGGTCCTGCTGCCGAGCAAGATACTCGCTCACCTCCGCCAGCGGCTGGCCAATGGCGCTCAGTTGCCCCTCATTCATGGCGCCATAATCGCGAGCCAGATTGAGGGTAGCGGCGCGGCGAACCTCGGCACTGCTGTCAGCCAGCAGCGGTGAGAGCAGTCGCCAGCGGTGCGCAAACTGATAGGGATCGGCGGCAATCACCGCCGCTTCGCGCACCAATGCGTGCTCATCACGCAGGCTTCTGGCCACCGCCACCAGACTGTTCTGGTTCGGATAAGCCGCCAGCTGGCGCAGGGCATCGGCCCGCTCCACCGCTGGCAGGGAGATATCCTGCGCACTGTAGGCCCACTGCTGGATCTGGGCGGCTGAGGGGGCACTGGCCGCCACGGATGCGGTGGGTGCCCCATTTGCTGAGGCGATGACCGGCGCATCGGTGGTGGCTACCGCCAGTGCTGGGGCAGACAGGGTCATGCCAAGGGCTAGCCACAAGGCGCCCATGGTGCCGGAGCGGGTGTGACGGAACTCGCAGCGGCTCAACATGCTCTGCATCGCTTATTTCCTCTGACCATGTGTCATGACGCCGTTATTCATCACCGCATCACGATACTTGCCATGGGCCACCGGATAACCGGCACGGCGCAGGATATAGGCCATCGACTGATCGATATGGCTGAAAAACTTGTACCAACCGGCACAGAGGTAATTCAGACCTGCCTCCCCTTCGTGGGTGCGAATAAAGCGGTTCTTCGGGCACTCCCCATAGCAGGCAAACTGGTAGTCACACTGTTGGCATTGGCGGGTCAGGCTGCGCGATTTGGCAAAGCCGAACGCTTGCTGGTCGGGCGAATACGCCAGCTCACTGAGTGGCTGATGGTGGATATTGCCGATCTTGTACTTGGGATAGACATAGTGGTCACAGGCAAACACATCGCCGTTGGGCTCCATCGCCAGCCCCTTGCCGCAGATCTCCCCCAAGGTACAGAGGGGGTTCTTGCGTCCCATCCAGGTCTCGACACTCGCCTCGAAATATTGCACGAAGACCCGCCCCAGATCCCGCTGCACCCACTCATCGAAAATAGTGATGAGAAAATCCCCCCACCCCTCGGCCGAGACGCACCAGGGCTCAACCACCGAATTCTTGTGCCAGGGATTGAGGCGCTTGTCCCCCTGCTTGAGTTGCTCCTGCGGTTGCCAGGTCTGGGGCGCGGTGGTGCGAAAACTCTTCTGCTCGACGATGGGGATAAACTGCATCTGGGGCGACTTCACCTCATCACGCAGGAAGCGATAAACCTCCAGCGCATTCTTGCTGGTGAGGTTGTTCACGCAAGTCAGGGTGGCAAACTTCACCTTGTATTTGTGCAACAGCGCCACCGCCGTCATCACCTGATTGAAGGTACCGCGCCCGGCTCGGTTGACCCGATAGGCGTTGTGCAGCAGCTCGGGGCCATCGATGCTCAGACCGATGAGAAAGTTGTTGGCGGCCAGAAATTCACACCACTCATCGTTGAGCAGGATTCCGTTGGTCTGCAGGTCGTTGGCAATCACCACCCCTTGCGGCTGGTATTTGCGCTGCAACTCGACCACTTTGCGAAAATAGTCGAGCCCGAGCAACGTCGGCTCGCCCCCCTGCCAGGAGAAGATGATCTCGGGGGTATTCTGCCCCTCGATATATTGACGGATATAGGTCTCAAGGGTCTGCTCGTCCATCTGGCGCGAACACCCCTTCTTGTATTCCAGCAGATCCTGCTTGCTGAGGTAGTAGCAGTAGGTACAGTCGATGTTACACACGGCCCCGATAGGTTTGGCCATCACATGCATCCGCTTGGATGCCTTGCCGTTGAACTGTGGACCCTGAGTAATCACCATAACTGCACCACCTGCAAAATTGCTGTTTTGAGGCTTGCAGTCTAAAGGCTCCCGCTGTCACACGCTGGTTATACCCCTTATAACCAGCGGATATGGGACCAGGCTAACATTTTGATGTCATAAAAAATCATCGCATCCTACGAGATAAATTGGTCGTATAGTCCCGGTGAGCCAGACAGAAGTGCATAAGATATCGGGAGCAACCGCCCAATAAACCGCCACCTGCACGGCTCGCCCTTCGTTCTGCCTGCGCTATGGTTTACCATGCACACAATTGTGGTGCCTGGCACCGCCCACCCAGGCGCTAGCCGCCGTCATCGGATACCTCATCTCGAGCAACATGAGCAAAACAGCACACGCGGGCAACGAGCCAACATTCTATTTCCACGACTACGAAACCTTCGGCATCAGCCCCGCCAAGGACAGGCCGTCGCAGTTTGCCGGTATTCGTACCGATGCGGATTTCAACCTCATTGGCGAGCCGCTGGTCATCTATTGCAAGCCTCCGGCAGATTACCTGCCAGATCCGGAGGCGTGCCTCATTACCGGTATCACGCCACAAAAGGCGATGAAGGATGGGCTGTGCGAGGCGGATTTCATTCGCCAGATCCACGAGCAATTCGCCACGCCGAATACCTGTGTGCTGGGCTACAACAGCATCCGCTTCGATGATGAAGTGACCCGCTACACCCTCTATCGCAACTTCTATGATCCCTATGCCTACAGTTGGCAGAATGGCAACTCCCGCTGGGATATTCTCGACATGCTGCGGGCCTGCTATGCCCTGCGTCCGGAGGGGATAGAGTGGGCCTTTGACGATGAAGGCAAGCCGAGTTTCCGGCTGGAGAAGCTGACGGTCGCCAACGGCGTCGCCCACGCCAATGCTCACGATGCACTCTCGGACGTGCTGGCCACCATCGAGATGGCCAAGCTGGTGAAAAAAGCCCAACCCAAGCTGTTTGGTTATCTCTTTGATCTGCGTAACAAAAACAAGGTGAAGGCGCTGATTGACGTGGTGACCATGAAGCCGCTGGTGCACGTCTCCGGCATGTTCTCCCCCTGGCAGGGTTGTGCAAGCTGGGTCTCGCCACTTGCCTGGCACCCCACCAACCAGAACGCGGTGATCATGGTGGACCTGACCCGCGACCCCACCCCGCTTATCGAGCTCACGAGCGAGGAGATCCGCGAGCGCCTCTACACCAAGAAAGAGGAGCTGGGGGATCTGGCGGGCATTCCGGTCAAACTGGTACACATCAACAAGTGCCCGGTACTGGCGCCGGCCGCCACCCTGACCGCGGAGCGCGCCGACGAGCTCGGCATCGATCGGGAGCAGTGCCGCAAGAGCCTGGATCTGCTGCGCGCCCACCCCGAGGTACGGGAAAAACTGGTGGAGGTGTTCAATCAGGAGTTCGCCGGCAACAATGAGAGCGACCCCGATACCCAGCTCTACGCCGGATTCTTTGGCCATGGCGACAAGTCCACCATGGATCTGGTGCGTGCCACCCCCGCGGATCTGCTGGGTGAGCGGGAGTTCGCCTTTACCGACGCCCGGCTGCCGGAGATGCTGTTTCGCTACCGCGCCCGCAACTGGCCGCACACCTTGAGCGAAGCGGAGCAGAAACGCTGGCGCCTGCACTGCAGCGACTACTTCAGCCGCCGTCTGCCGGACTACGTGCCCCGTCTCGAGGCGCTGGCCGAGCAGAACCAGAGTAACGAACGGAACTTTGCGATTCTTAAGAGTCTCTACCACTATCTGGAAGATTTATGAGTTGTGAGTAGTTTCACAATAAATCCTTCCCGCCCGTCCCCTTCTTCAGGTCATAATGACGAAGGGGATTTCCCCAAAAACCAATATCTTGCAACATCCTGAGCGGATGTCTCCCAAGCAAGAGATCTTTTTGGCCGAACGGAAGCCATTTGCTGATGCCTCGTCACCACGCACTGCTCGGATTACTGGCCCTGCTGCCGCTGGCAGCCAACGCCGCATACCGGTTCGATGTGCCGGACTATCTTGCTCGCCTGCCAGAGCAGACCTATCGCATCGTAGAACAGAACTTCAATTCCCTTTATCAGCAGACTGATTTCACGCCCCTGATCACCAACAGCTACTTCAACGGCTCGCATCTCTACAAGTTTGTCGGGGTACCGCTGGCCATCAGCGCCCAGTCAGGTTTCCAGCTGGAGGTGTTTGGTCAGGTCTATAACCGCGCTTCGCAAGCCTATATGCACCTGAGCGAGGATATGTCCCTTTATCGGGTGATGCGGGTCGATCTGATGGGGAACCCCAATGATCAGCTGGCCATCGGTTTTGGTCTGGGGGTGCCCATCACCCCGTTGCTAACCCTCAAGGCGATCGCCTCCGGCAGTGATATCCCGGGCTATGGCTCTGCCAAATACGCCGTTGGTTTTGAGTGGCGTTACTGAAAAACGTGACTGATAACCGCTAATTGAAACAATTCAGGCTCCATGATGGAGCCTGAATTGTTTATGGTGAGGCTGTGATCAGGTGTAGTGGATCACCCGCCCCTCGCCCCCTTGCAGGGTCACGGTTGTGCCGACTGCCTGCCCCTGCCAAAAATCGGTTCCCCCTTCCGGCAGCAGAAACTCCTGTGGTTGCCCCTCCCAGTTGAACAGGCAGAGCAGAGTACCACCCTCGGGCAGGCTTACTTCGCCGCAGGCAAAGTCCATCGACTCGAAACGGGCAGAGGGTGCACGAGCAGCACAAAGACCCAGCAGCTTGCGCAGTTGCACCGCCTGCTCCTCATCGAGATCCTGCAGTCGATCACCGGCCAGCATCATGCCGCCGCTCGCCACCAGCGCTGCCAGATGGAAGCTGTATTCAGCCTTGCTGGCCTGCTGGGTCGGCAGATCCCGCAGACAGATGCAGTCGGGGTCGAGGGCCCAGAGTTTGTCGTTCTGCCAGGCGCGGCAGAAGGCTTCACGGGCGATCTGGCGATAGCGGTGGCCATTGCGCTCCACATCGTCACTCACCCGCATGCCGTGCACCAGCCCAAGGCTTGGCCAGATGGGGGCATTGCAACCGAGCAGGAAAGCGCCTTCACCAGCACCACGCAGAATGGCCGCCATGCCGCGCCGATAGGCCTCAACCCGGGTGGCGGCCGGATCGTGGAAACGGCCACCGTGGATGGCGCCCCAGAAGTTGGCATCGAGCTTGAAGTAGTGGATGCCCCACTGCTCGCGCAGGGTACGAAACACCTGCTCAAGGTGCGCTTGCACCTCGGGGTGGGTGCCGTCCAGCACATACCAGGGGGTGCAGCGCCAGCCGCCATAGGTGACCCGCTCGGAGGGCAACGGCAGACCGTCATCCCCCTTCACAAACCAGTCGGGGTGATCCTGAAACACCTGTGAACCGGGTTCGGCAATAAAAGGGGCGAGCCAGAGAGCGGGCTCGCAGCCAGCCTGTTTGATCTCCGCAGCCAATGAAGCAACACCTTGCTCGAACTTGGCCGACGGGGTGAGCCAGTCGCCCATTTTGGCCTGATAGCCGTCGTCGATCTGCACATAACGCAGGGCCGGGAAACGCTCGGCACGCACCTGCAGGTTCTCGCGAATATCGGCAGCGCTCACCTCGGCGTAGTAGTGATACCAGGAGCACCAGCCGCTCGGGCGCTCACTCACCTTGCCGATCAGCGAGCCATGCTCGACCTCGATCAGCCGTGCCAGCTCAGCCAGCAGATCCTCGCGCTCCGCCCCTTCGAGGCAGATCAGCGCCTCGCTCTGCCAGTACTCACCGACCGCGAGTGTTCGCCCTTCGCAGTTCATCAGGATCTGCAAGCGGCCATCGGGATAGAGACGAAACTCCCCGCCAAAACGGTGGCAGCTGGCAAAGGCGAGCAGCAGCCACCCCTTGCCATGCTCCACCAGCAACAGGTTGTGAATGGTGTGATAGTCATTGTCATCAGTGATGCGATAAACGCTGGCATCGGGACAACGGCCGACATGTTGCGGTGATTGCCAGCTACCCATGGTCTGGGCCAGCATCTGGAATCCTTCGCCATAGATGGCGCTCTCCACCGGCAGGCCAAGCTTGCCGTCAAACAGCACCCAGCGCTCAACAGGGGTGGCATCAGAACCGGTGTTGTCGAGTCGCACCCGGCACAAAGGCCCTTCCCACTGACGGGTTTGCAGCAGATGGGGTGGCAACGCATTATCGTTCGCCAGCTGGCGAACTCGGGACAAGAGGGATGTCATCACTACTCCTTGTAGTTCGAAAAGGGTTCTATCAGACGATGTTCAACAGATAATCTGCATACAAATCAGCTTCAAACGAACTGATTTCAGTTGTTATTGTTTTAATGCCGCGACCCGGCCTCTCTGGTAAACTGCGATTTTTCTTCCCAGTCGATGAGGTTCACGTGATCGCGCAACGCGCCTTGCTGTACTTTCGTGACTTTATGGTCATCGTCGCCTGCCTGCTGGCAGGCAAATCCGTGGCAGCCATCCTGCCTTTCGCCTTTCCCGGCAGCATCATCGGCATGCTGTTGCTGTTTGTGCTGCTCTCCCTGCAACTGATCAAGCTGCATTGGGTCGAGCTGGGGGCAGGCTTGCTGCTGCGCCACATGGGCGTTTTGTTCGTGCCGGTTGCAGTCGGACTGGTGGCCTGGCTAGAGCCCCTGCGCCAATCCTTCGGCGTCATCATGCTCTGCATCGTGCTCGGGATCGTGCTGATCCTCGCCACCGTCGGTCGGCTCTACCAGAGGATGAACAAATGATCTTCTGGCTAGCGATCCCTCTGACCCTGGCGCTCTATTTCGCCACCCGCGCCCTCTATCGCCGCCTGCCCTGGCCCATCATCAACCCTGTGCTGGTGCCGACCGCGGTGATCATCGGCCTGCTGCTCTGGTTTGATCTGCCCCTTGAGCAGTACGAGCGCGGCAGCAGCCCCATTACCATGCTGCTGGAACCCGCCGTAGTGGCGCTGGCGCTGCCGCTCTATCAACAGGCGCGCCAGATCCAGGCCAAACTCAAGCCCATCCTAATCTGTACCCTCGCCTCCGTCTTGATCTCGGTGTGCACAACCCTGCTGATCGGTCATTTTATGGGCACAGATCCGGCGCTGCTCGCCTCATTGGCCACCAAATCCATCACCACCCCGCTCGCCATGAGCGTCAGCCAGTCCATCGGCGGCATTCCCGCCATCGCGGCCGCCGTGGTGGTGGTGGTGGGGATTATCGGTGCCCTGATCGGCTACCCGCTGCTCAGATTGCTCAAAGTGACCGATCCGGAAGCGCAAGGGCTCGCGATGGGGGCCTGTGCCCACGCCATCGGCACCGCCACCTCCGCCGAGAAGGGGATCACCCAGGGCGCCTTTGCCTCGCTCGCCATGGTGGTGTGCGGGATCCTCACCGCTGCCGTCGCGCCGCTGCTGTTTGCCATCTATCACTGGCTGATCTGATCACCCCATTGACCACCTGTTGACCATTCCGAGGGGCCTGCTGGCCTCTCGGGGTGCGACCTGCCGCACAATTTGCACAAGACAAACGTTTCCATTACCATCCCCCTCCGTTTGCCCATCAGGGCGTGAGCCTGCTCACACATTTACCCGAGCTTGCTCCCTACAATGGCCGCCCAATTGGCCTTTGAGGACACACTATGCATCCCCGTTTTGCCAAGCCATTCGATACTCTCTCTGCACCGCTCAAAGCAGCCGTGCAGCCCATGCTGGATAGTGCCGACTTCAACGCCCGCTTCACGCCGGAGCAAGTCGCCACCCTGAAAGCCGCCACAGGTCTCGATGATCGCGCCCTGCGCCTCGCCCTGTTGCCGCTGGCCGCTGCCTGCTCGGTGGCACCCATCTCCAAGTTTTACGTCGGTGCCATCGCCTGTGGCCTTAGCGGCACCTGGTACTTCGGTGCCAACATGGAGTTTGCTGGGCAAGGTCTGTTCCACTCGGTTCACGCCGAGCAGTCCGCTATCTCCAACGCCTGGCTGGGTGGCGAGACCGGGATCAGCGAAATCACCGTCAACTACACCCCTTGCGGTCACTGCCGTCAGTTCATGAACGAGCTGAGCACCGCCAAGATCCTGAAAGTCTCTCTGCCCGATGACCTGAGCGCCCTGCAATCCTTCCTGCCCCACTCGTTTGGCCCGGCGGACCTCGACATCACGGATGCGCTGATGAGCCCGCAGGATCACGCCGAGCTTCAGCTTCAAAGCGAAGACCCGCTGTGGCAGGCCGCGCTGGCCGCCGCCCGTCAAAGCTACGCCCCCTACAGCCAGGGCTATGCCGCGGTGGCGCTGCAGTTTGCCGATGGCCGCATCTTCTCTGGCCGCTACGCCGAGAACGCCGCCTTCAACCCCAGCCTGCCGCCGATGCAGATGGCCTGCGCCCATGCAGTGCTTAATGGCGAAGATCTCGCCACCATCCGCCGCGCCGTGCTGCTGGAGAACAAAAACGGCCAGATCAGCCAGCGTGACTCCGCCCAGTCCACCCTCAAGGCACTGGGCTCCGTCGAGCTGGAGTATCAGGCGGTCTGACCCGGCTTGCGTCGATAAACGAAAGCCCCCGCACCTTGGTGCGGGGGCTTTTTTACTTGGCCGTTTAACCGGGGGCGGCTAGTGATCTGCACGGTTTGGCGCGGTTGATCACCCCGTCTGACCGGTTGCTGATCAGACCGGTTTCAGCCGCGCAGTGAAGTGGCGCAGCAGCGGCGGCTCGTAGTCGAAGGTGAGCCCGCGAATGTCGCTGGCCCGCGCTTTCACCGCGATCAGGCAGTCGGCCACATAGTCCATGTGATCCCGGGTGTAGACCCGGCGCGGAATGGTGAGACGCAACAGCTCAAAATCCGCCGCCTCCTGCTTGCCGGTGGCGGGATCGCGCCCCAGCAGCAGGGAGCCAATCTCCACCCCGCGCACGCCCCCCTCCAGATAGAGCTCGCAGGCGAGCGCATGGGCCGGAAACTGCTCGGCCGGAATATGGGGCAGCAGCTTCTTGGCATCCACAAAGATCGCATGACCGCCGGTGGGGGTCTGGATCGGGATCCCCGCCTCGGCCAGCCGCTCGCCGAGATAGGCCACCTGACTGATGCGATAGGTGAGATACTCCTCATCCATCCCCTCGCGCAGGCCGATGGCGAGCGCCGCCATATCCCGCCCGGCGAGGCCGCCATAGGTGACGAATCCCTCCATCGCCACGCAGCGCACCTGCACCGCGCGAAACAGGTCGAGATCTTCCTTGAAGCAGCAGAGTCCGCCGATATTGACCAGCCCATCCTTCTTGGCCGACATGGTGAAGATGTCCCCCAGTGCGAACATCTGGCGCACTATCTCCTTGATACTGTGCTTGGCATAGGCCGGATCCCGTTCCTTGATAAACCAGGCGTTCTCGGCAAAGCGGGCGGCGTCGATCACCAGCGGAATATGGTGGCGACGGGCCAGTTCGGAAACCGCCTCCATATTGGCCATGGATACCGGCTGACCACCGGCGCTGTTGCAGGTGACCGTGATGATGATACCGGCCACGTTGTCGGACCCCAGGGTCTCGATGGTATCGGTCAGGCGAGGAAGATCAAAATCCCCCTTCCAGGCATAAGGGGCCGTGGTGTCGAGGGCCTTCGGGATGAGCAGGTTGATGGCCCGCGCGCCAGCCAACTCCACATGGGCCTTGGTGGTGTCGAAGTGGTAGTTGGAGATAAAGACCGGTGCCTTGCCCTTGCAGCGCTTGACCAGCTCGGGGAAGAGGATCTGCTCCGCCCCGCGCCCCTGGTGAGTGGGCATCACATGCTGGTAGCCAAAAATGTCGCGCACCGCGCGCTCCAGCTCGACGAAGTTGCGGCTGCCCGCATAGGCCTCATCCCCCATCATGATGCCGGCCCACTGGCGGTCGGACATGGCACCGGTGCCGCTGTCGGTCAGCAGATCGATATAGACATCTTCGGCCAGCAGCAGGAAGGGGTTCCAGCCAGCGGCCTCGAGGGCGGTGCGGCGCTCGGCGCCAGTGGTCTGTTTGATGGGCTCGACCATCTTGATACGAAACGGCTCGGGTATACGACGCATAAAAGACTCCTCACCGGCGCGGGGCCAGTGTGTTTGAAATCGGGATTGGTAAAGAGGCCGGGGCGATCAGGGTCGTCCGGCTGACAAATTCAAACGGCGGGTGCCGCCAATCAGCGGTGAGGAAAGTCGAAGGTGAGAATGGGATCCCGGGTATACCAGTGGGCGAGCAGGCAAGCTGCCTGGGGCGTAGCTGTCATGATTGGCATCACTCCCCTCCATATCGGTTGTAGACAGTCGGTGGCCAACAAGATCCATTGATGGATGCTGCCAACAGGCAACCTCGCCACGTTAACGGCTGGTTAATTTGCAAACAAGGGGTGCACCGACGGGCTGTGCGCCCGCTCACAAAGTGGGCGTCTGCGCGGCAAACCGGCAGTGAGGTTGATCCGCCCGCGCCCCCGGTTCGTTATTCTCCCTACCTACACGCCACATCCCCCATCAGCCAGGGCCGGAAGCCATCATGCATCGCAAACCCCATCTCCCCGAGAAGATCTGCCCCGTCTGCCAGCGCCCCTTCAGTTGGCGGCGCAAGTGGGCAAAAATTTGGGAAGCAGTGCGCTACTGCAGTGAGCGCTGTCGCTACGCTCGTCATAGCAGCCATCCACATAACGGGGAGCCAGTCTGATGGAGCTGCGCCTCGTGCTCGGCGATCAGCTGAATGCCGGTCACAGCTGGTTTCGCACGCCGGATCCAGCTGTCTGTTATCTGATGGCGGAGCTGCGCCAGGAGACCGACTACTGCCGCCACCATCGCCAGAAGGTGCTGGCCTTCTTTGCCGCCATGCGCGCCTTCGCAGCAGCCCTCACCCAAGCGGGCCACCGCGTCTGTTACCTGCCCCTGGATGAGAGCGCCCGCTGGCCCGATTTGCCCAGCTTGCTGGAGGCTCAGCTCGAAGCACATCAGGCCAGCAGGTTTGCCTGGCAGAGCCCGGACGAGTGGCGCCTCGCCAGCCAGTTGAAAAGCTGGGCGGCGGGTCTTGTCATCCCTGGCACCGAGGTGGAGAGCGAGCATTTTCTCACCCCCCGCGATGGCTGGCAGCGCTACCCCCACAGCCGGATGGAGTTCTTCTACCGCGCCCTGCGAAAGCAATACCAAGTGCTGCTCGATGAGCGCGGCCAACCCCTTGGCGGGCGCTGGAACTTTGATGACGAGAATCGCGCCAAGCTGCCGGAGCGTCAGCCGATCCCGGAACCCCTCACCTTTGCCAATGAGGTGAGCGAGATTGATGCCATGCTGACCCGCCACGGGGTCAGCACCATCGGCGAGGCAGATGCCAGCCAACTGCCGTGGCCCATCACAAGGCGCCAGAGTCGTGAGCTGCTCGCCCATTTTCTCACCCACTGCCTGCCCCACTTTGGCCGCTATCAGGATGCCCTGAGCGAGCGGGGCTGGAGTCTGTTTCACAGCCGTCTGTCCTTTTCCCTCAACAGCAAGATGCTTCATCCGCTTGAGGTGATCCGCGCCGCCGAGACCCACTGGCAGGCCAATCAGGCAACCATCACGTTGGCGCAGGTGGAGGGTTTTATCCGCCAGATCCTCGGCTGGCGCGAGTTTGTCCGTGCCCTTTACTGGGAGAAGATGCCCGACTACCAGCAGGCCAATTTTCTCGAGGCCAACCGGCCGCTGCCGGGTTTCTTCTGGAATGGAGAAACAGACATGGCCTGCGTGCGCCACGCCATTCGCCAGTCTCTTGAGCACGGTTACGCCCACCATATCCAGCGGCTGATGGTGACCGGCAACTTTGCCCTGCTGGCGGGGATCGATCCTGACGAGGTGGATGACTGGTATCTCGGTATCTATGTGGATGCCATCGAGTGGGTGGAGCTGCCCAACACCCGCGGCATGAGCCAGTTTGCCGATGGCGGCCTGATGGGCAGCAAGCCCTACGCCAGCAGCGGCGCCTATCTCGAGCGGATGGGCCACTACTGCAAGGGGTGCCACTATCAGGTGAAAGCCCGCCACGGCGACGGGAGCTGCCCCTTCAACAACCTCTACTGGCACTTTCTCTGGCGCAACCGGGACAAACTGGGCGGCAATCCCCGCCTCGCCCTCCCCTATGCCAACTGGGATGGCCAACCGGCAGCGCAGCAGCAGGCCATTCTGGCAACGGCGGAGCTCTACCTGATCAAGCTGGAGCAGTTGTAAGCGGGCCATCCCCCCTGACACTGCCCCTGACAACAGCGCAGCAATTTACGCTGGCAATCAGGCGCGTCATCGCACCAAACACCAGCCTGTGACAGGCAAGCAGACGGAGATCCCAATCCTGCGCAGAGCGGTTGAATATCCTGTGGCGGCTGATTATGGTGGTGGCCACATCAGGAGATCAGTCAAGGAAAGACGATATGGAGATAGTGGTTCTCGGTGGCGGCGTGATAGGGGTAACCAGCGCCTGGTATCTGGCCAAAGCGGGCCACAAGGTGACCTTGCTCGAGCGACAAGGGGGCGTCGCCCTTGAAACCAGCCATGCCAACGCCGGGCAGATATCCCCGGGCTATGCAGCCCCCTGGGCGGCCCCCGGCATTCCCCTCAAGGCCGCCAAGTGGATGCTGCAAAAGCATGCCCCCTTCACCGTGCGCCCCACCGCCGACCCCTTCCAGCTTCGCTGGATGCTCAGAATGCTCGCCAACTGCACCCCGACCGCCTATGCCACCAACAAGGGGCGCATGGTGCGTCTGGCCGAATACAGCCGCGACTGCATGAAGCTGCTGCGCGACGAGCTGAACATCGATTACGAAGGGCGCCAGCTCGGCACCCTGCAGCTGTTTCGCAGCCAATCCCAGCTCGATGCCAGTCAGCGCGATATCGAGGTGCTGGAGGAGTATGGCGTCCCCTACCAGTCGCTGGATGCCAGCGGCTGCGAAGCGGCAGAGCCTGCGCTGGCGCGGGTACGCGGCAAAATCGTTGGCGGCTTGCGTCTGCCCGGCGACGAGACCGGCGACTGCTTCCGCTTCACCAAGGCCCTTGCCCTTGAAGCCGAGAAGCTCGGGGTCAAGTTCGTCTTCAACTGCGACATCGACGAGATTGAGCAAGCCCGCGGCCGCGCCGTGGCGGTGCGGGCGGGCGAGCAGCGCTATCGCGCCGATGCCATCGTCTGTGCGCTTGGCAGCTATGCCACCGGCTTTTTGCGGCCGCTGCTGCGCCCGCTCGGGCTGGAGCTGCCGGTCTATCCGGTCAAGGGCTACTCCCTCACCCTGCCGATGATCAACGCCGAGGCCGCCCCGCGCAGCACCGTGCTCGACGAAACCTACAAGGTGGCCATCACCCGTTTTGACGAGCGGATCCGGGTCGGCGGCATGGCGGAGCTGTCGGGCTACAACCTCGCTCTCAACCCCAGACGCCACGACACTCTGGCGATGGTGGTGGGCGATCTCTTTCCCGAAGGGGGCGATATCAGCAAGGCTGAATTCTGGACCGGCCTACGCCCCATGACGCCGGACGGCACCCCACTGGTGGGGCCGAGCCCCATTCCCGGTCTCTGGCTCAATACCGGCCACGGCACCCTGGGCTGGACCATGGCGGCCGGTTCGGGTCAGCTGTTGTGCGATCTCATCAGCGGCAGCGAGCCCGCCATCAGCGATGAGGGGTTGACCCTCGCCCGTTACGGCTAAGCGCATAACAGGTCAGGCTGTTTCACTCGACAACTGCGCCCCCAGACAGCAGCAGAGGACGCCCTCATCCGTATTATTGACAGGCCACCGCCATAAACGGTGGCCTTTTCGTCTGATGTTGACCTTCTCCCTCCCCGTCTGCCTGAGCGGTGCTCTGGCTGCCGGTTAATGCAGCAAACGGTACAGAATATTGCGCAATTCGACTTGCGCAAGCCGTCACAATCCGTAATGTGGATAGACGCATTTTTCGCAGCGCATATTTTTTAAATGGCCTGTAAACCGCTTGTAAACAGGCGTCGCCAGACAAGGGGTTACGGGTGTCACCGCGAGTTTCTTTAGCAGCAATCCAGGGTAGGACAATATGAAAAAAGTAGGTTTGGTCGGTTGGCGTGGCATGGTGGGATCGGTTCTGATGAGCCGGATGCAGGAAGAGCAGGATTTCGCCCATATTCAACCCACATTCTTCACCACCTCCCAGGCCGGTGAGGCCGCTCCCCACTTCGGCGTCGGTGCCGGCACCCTGCAGGACGCTTTTGATATCGAGGCGCTGGCCAAGCAGGATATCATCATCACCGCGCAAGGCGGCGACTACACCAAGGATGTCTATCCACGCCTGAAAGCCGCCGGCTGGCAGGGTTACTGGATTGACGCCGCCTCCTCCCTGCGGATGGAGAAAGACGCCGTCATCATTCTGGATCCGGTCAACGGCGACGTGATTGAACAGGCGCTGAACGATGGCATCAAGACCTTCGTCGGCGGCAACTGCACCGTCAGCCTGATGCTGCTGGCCCTCGGCGGCCTGTTCAAGGCCGATCTGGTGGAGTGGGTCAGTGTCGCCACCTATCAGGCCGCCTCCGGTGGCGGTGCCCGCCATATGCGCGAACTGGTCACCCAGATGGGGATGCTGCGTGATGAAGTGGCCGATGAGCTCGCCGATCCTGCCTCCGCCATCCTTGACATCGAGCGCAAGATCACCGAAAAAACCCGCTCCGGCACCCTGCCGGTGGACAACTTCGGCGTGCCGCTGGCCGGTGGCCTTATCCCCTGGATCGACACCAAGCTCGACAACGGCCAGAGCCGCGAAGAGTGGAAGGGTCAGGCCGAGACCAACAAGATTTTGGGTATCGAAAACGCTGTGATTCCGGTGGATGGTTTGTGCGTGCGGATCGGCGCCCTGCGCTGCCACAGCCAGGCGTTCACCATCAAGCTGAAGAAAGATGTGCCGCTGGCGGAGATCGAAGCGCTGCTGGCTGCCCACAACGACTGGGTGAAAGTGATCCCCAACGATCGCGATATCACCGCCCGCGAGTTGACTCCGGCGGCCGTCACCGGCACCCTCAGCATTCCGGTCGGGCGTCTGCGTAAACTCAATATGGGCCCGGAGTATCTGGCCGCCTTTACCGTGGGTGACCAGCTGCTGTGGGGCGCCGCCGAACCGCTGCGTCGCATGCTGCGCATTCTGCTGGCGCGCTAATCCGCCACAGCAGCAGATACAACAAGGGCGGGGAGTCACACTCCCCGCCCTTTTTTATTGCCTGTTTTTATGAGCCGTTTAGCGGGTTTGCGGCCTTGCCATTACTTGAGCAGGATACGCTGACAGCCGCTGTAGATCTCGGCTCGCCCGGGGCGGCAAAAGCCCACCAGGGTGAGCCCGGTCTGCTCGGCCCGCTCGACCGCAAGCTCGGTGGCGGCGGAGATGGCGAGCAGGATCTCCACCCCGGCGCTGGCGCACTTTTGCACCATCTCGAAGCTGGCGCGGCTGGTCACCAGAATGGCGCCATCCCGCCGACCCGTGCGGCACAGATGGCCCACCAGCTTGTCCAGCGCAATATGGCGCCCCACATCCTCGCGGATGGCGAGAATATTGCCCTCACCATCCAGATGCACAGCCGCATGGGTGGCGCCGGTGCGCTGGCCCAGCAGCTGGAGCGGGCGCAGCGCGGTCAATACCTTGTCGATATGGCCCACCGCCAGGCGCTGACTATCGGGCAAGCTTGGCTGGGTGCGGATCACCTGCTCCAGACTCTCGCTGCCGCAGATGCCGCAACCGGTACGGCCCGCCAGCGTGCGCCGCTTCTCTTTGAGGCGATGGACGCAGCGATTGGCCAGGGTGATATGCAGCTCAATCCCCTGACAGCCGTCAATCTGCTCGATGTCGTGGATATCGAGCAGGCTGTCGATGATCCCCTCGGATAGCGAAAAGCCGATGGCAAAATCCTCCAGATCGGAGGCCGAACACATCATCACGCTGTGGGCGATGCCGTTGTAGACCAGCGCCACCGGCGTCTCGGAGGGGAGCGCCATTTCGCTGTCGCAGGTCAGTGCATCGGCGCGGTAGTGCACCACCTCGCGATGGATAGCGCAGCGGGCCAGTTCGTTCTGTTCTCTCTGCTCGCTAAGCTCGTCACGCGCCTCAAGCTCAAGTAGCTCTCTCATGGTGCGACCCCGTCAATGATCTCGGGATCTCTGGCCGAAATGCCGAGCCGCTTCATTTTGGATAGCAAGGTGGTGCGCTTCATGCCAAGGCGGTTGGCCGCCCCCCGTTCACCTGCGACGATGCCGTTGCAGTCACGCAGGGCAGCGATGATCGCCTCACGCTCATCAATCGGCCCCTCCTCGGCAAAGAGCGGCGTGGCGGGCTCGTCATAGACCAGGGTCTCAATCTTGTGGTAGCCCTTGAGGGGCATCAGCTCATCGGGCGAGAGGTTGAGCACATGGCCGCGGGTCATTACCACGGCGCGCTCGATAACGTTCTCCAGCTCGCGGATATTGCCGTACCAGGGGAGTGACACCAGCATTTTCATGGCATCGGCGGGGATCGAGGTGATGGTGCGGCGCATCCGCTTCGCAATCTTCTTGATAAAGAAATTGACCAAGAGCGGAATATCCTCGCGCCGCTCCCGCAGCGGCGGCAGCTCGATGGGAAAGACGTTCAGGCGGTAGTAGAGATCGCTTCGAAAGCGCTTGTTCTTGACCATGGAGAGCAGATCGCAGTTGGTGGCGGCCACCAGCCGCACATCCACTGCGATGGGGTTGCTGTTGCCCACCCGCTCCAGCTCGTGCTCCTGCAATACCCGCAAGAGTTTGGGCTGCAAGTCCAGCGGCATATCCCCCACTTCATCGAGGAACAGGGTGCCCTTGTGGGCCCGCTCGAAGCGGCCGATCCGCTGGGTCAGGGCGCCGGTAAAGGCCCCCTTCTCGTGGCCAAAGAGATCGCTCTCGATAAGGCCGGTTGGAATGGCGGCGCAGTTCACCTTTACCATCTCGTGGTCGTGGCGGGCACTCAGGGCGTGAATGGCCTGGGCGATCAGCTCCTTGCCGGTGCCGGTCTCGCCGAGGATCAGCACGGTACTGTCGCTCTCGGCCACCAGCCGCACCTTCTCCAGCACGCTCTCCATCACCGCGCTCTGGTAGATGATGTGGGGGAACTCCCCCTGCATCTGCGGCTCGTTGATGCGAATGGTCTTCTCTTTGGCGCCGTTGGTGTTGGAGATCTCCTGCTGGGCCTGCACGTTGTTCATGGCAATGGCCGTACGCGCCGCCACCTGCTCCAGCAAGGAGATATCGATATCGGCAAAAAAGTCGGCGTTGGGGTGCGAGAGGATCAACACCCCCAGCAGGTTGCCCCGATAGCGCAGCGGCAAAATGCAGGAGCTGTCAGCCTCGGGGGGCAGGATCTGGGAGGTAAAGCGGCAGCGATTGCTGCAGCCGTGACCGTGCTCGCGATAGACAAAAAACGGCTCGCTATGGCCAAGGGCCCCCTGCAGGCACTTCTTTTCAAAACAGGAGTGATCGATGATGCCCGGCTGCTCGCTCTGGTGCTGATTGACCAGATAGCTCTTGAAGCTGTCGGAGGTGGCGTTGTATTCGGCCAGACACAAGCTGCTGATGCCGAAGTGGTGGTGCAGGATGGCAAACAGGCTCTTGGGCAGTTCGGCGATGCGCACCAGTTTGATCACCGCGTTGGTCACATCCACCAGAATTTTGCAGCTGTCGCGCTCAAGGCGCAGGGAGTTGGCCTGCTCCAGAGTGCGCTCCTTGTCGAGCACGTTCTCCAGCGCAATGGCGATAATGGCCGCCAGCTGGGTCAGCTTGGCGAGTGTCTCCATGGTGAAGCTGTCGAGCTGGGTGTTGATAAACTCGACCCCACCCAGGTGGCTGCGGGCGGTTGTGATGGGGAGCTGGCAGTAGGAGCGCAGCCCCCCGTAGACCCCTTCGCGATCCAGAGCCGGGCAGCGATTCTCAAAGCGGGCGGCAGCGAGAATGATGGCCTGTTCCGGGGTCTCTTTGGTAGGACGGGGGGAGAGGTGCAGCTCTGCCTTGGGGCAGACCAGATGCTTTGGGCCGGAATGTCCCATGAAGTAGAAGATGGCCTCCTCGTCCGCACCCATGTTGAGGATCAGGTTGACCCGGGTTACGCCGCCGAAGCTGGCATCTATCTTGTTGAGTTTGTGGATAAAATCATCGAGCGTCACGGCCGACAGGAGGGATTTGGAGAGCAGGAGGAAACCGTCGTCCCAGATGGGAGAGATCTCGTCCAGGGGGATGGCACTCACATTTAGCATTGCGGCCTCACGTTATATCGATTTAGTCACCAGTCAGGCTGTCCATGCCATCGCATCACGACAAGCACTCGTCACCAAAATAAATAGCCGCAGCCCGTAAAAGCGGCTGCCAATAAGAAAAGCGGTGACGAAAATTGTCGCATGTTGCAATTCCAGAGTTGTTATTAACGAACGACAACAAAAAGTAACATCGTTATCGGGGGATATATTGGAATGGCGACTCATCATAGATGAGCTCAAATTTCATTACAATCCGATTTAATATATCTGATGGCCATATTTAACCGGTTATTTCATCAGTTCTTGATCTCAATTAAGGCGCCCGAAAAGTGGGCCGCCGTCAACTGTCAGATCTGCCTCTCCTCTTCGCTGCCTGCTTCACTGGCTGCGGGTTTCGAGATGGCGTTTGCTGCCCATCCATCGGCAATTTACGAAGTGATGATCCGGCTGTGGCAGCACTTCAGGCCACCGAAGATAAAGAGGGCTGACAGGCTCTGGAAGGCCATCAGCAGCCAGCTGGCGTTGTCGGCAAGCTCGGCGGTGACGCTCTGGTGCGTGAGATAGATCAGCAGGGTGATCGCCCCCAGCAGCAGGCCGTTGATCAAGGTGGTGGAGATAAACCCGATCAGCCAGGCACTGGAAATACTCAAGGCAGAAAATACGCTGCTCATGGCGAGCCGTGCCGCCATAAAACAGCCGAAAAAGCCAAAGCCCAGCAGAAATATCATCTCGTCGCGCCAAATATAGCAACCTATTCCCAGCAATATCGCCGCCAGATAGGTGCCAATATAGAAAAGTCCGAATAAGCGACCAATTTCATGTTGCATCATTTATCCCCTGTTTTTGGGTAATAAAAGGGTGCCCGACTCGATAAATCCGAGTCGGGTTCCCTTATTTGTGCAGAACGTCCTTTTTTAGGGCGGGTCAGCCTTTGGCTGCGCTGCGCAATTTCGCCTTGAGCGCGCTGTATTCAGTCTGGACGTACACTTCCGCCTCAGGCTGATTGTCGATGCGCTCGATCTTAACCGCGCAGTACTTGTACTCCGGCGTGTGGGAGACGGGATCGACGTGCTCGATGGTGAGCTCGTTGCAGGCTCCGATCCACCACTGGTAGGTCATGTAGACCACCCCGGCGTTGACCCGGTCGTTGTAGTTGGCCCGGGTGATCACCTTGCCACGGCGCGACGAGATCCAGACCAGCGCCTGATCCTTCACCCCGAGCTTTTTGGCATCGCTCGGGTGGATCTGCACATAGCCCGGCTCATCGGCCAGGGTCTGCAGCGCCGAGCAGTTGCCGGTCATGGAGCGGCAGGAGTAGTGACCTACCTCGCGCACGGTGGAGAGCACCAGCGGGTACTCGGCACAGGGCTGCTCCAGCGGCGGCCGCCACTCGGAGGCAATCAGCTGACCCTTGCCGCTCGGGGTGGTGAACACATTCCCCTCGAACAGGGTGCTGGTGCCCGGGTGATCCTCGGTCGGGCAAGGCCACTGCACGCTCTTGAGATCGGCCATCTTGTCGTAGCTGACCCCGGCATAGAGCGGGCAGAGCGCACGCATCTCGTCCCAGATCTCTTCGGTGTTGTGGTACTCCATGGGATAACCCATGGCGGTCGCCATCAGCGAGAAGATCGCCCAGTCCGGCTTCACGTTCTCGGGGGGCGTCACCGCCTTGTAGAAGCGCTGGAAGCCGCGATCTGCCGAGCTGTAGACCCCTTCGTGCTCGCCCCAGCTGGTGGCGGGCAGAATGACGTCGGCCATCTCGGCGGTCTGGGTCATGAAGATATCCTGCACGATCACCAGCTCCATCCCCGCCAGAGTGCGGCGGAACTGACCCAAATCAGCTTCGGTCTGAGCCGGATCTTCACCGAAGATGTAGAAGGCCTTGCACTTGCCCTCCTCCACCTTGTGGCCAAGCTCCGTCAGGCGATAGCCGGGCTTTTGGGAGAGCGACGCCACGCCCCACGCCTTGGCAAACTTGGCGCTGATGGCGGGATCGGCCACCGACTGATAACCCGGGAACTGGTGTGGCAGCATCCCCATGTCACAGGTGCCCTGCACGTTGTTCTGACCACGTACCGGCCCACAGCCGGTGCCGCGACGACCGAAGTTGCCGGTCAGCAGCGCCAGACCCGCGAGCCCTTTGACCACATCCACTGCCTGCCCGTACTGGGTCACCCCCATGCCCCACAGGATCATGGAAGCAGGCGACTCGGCATAGGTGCGAATGGCGGCGCGGATATCGGCAGCTTTGAGGCCAGTGATCCCCTCCACATATTCCGGGGTGTACTTGGCCACCGTCGCCTTGAAGGTCTCGAACCCTTCGGTGTAGTTGGCGACAAATGCCTTGTTGTAGAGCCCTTCATTGATCAACACGTTGGCGAAGGCGTTAACCAGCGCCATGTTGGAACCGTTTTTGAGCGGCAGCCACTGATCGGCGATACGGGCGGTCTCCACCATGCGGGGATCACACACAATCACCTTGGCCCCGTTTGCCTTCGCCTTGAGGATATGGCGAGCGACGATGGGGTGAGAGTCAGCAGCGTTGTAACCAAACACCAGCAGGCACTTGGTCTCTTGAATTTCGGGAATGGCGTTGCTCATGGCGCCGTTGCCTACAGTTGTCTCCAGACCGGAGACTGAGGGTGCGTGTCACACCCTCGCGCAGTGGTCGACGTTGTTCGTCCCAATCACCGCACGG
This sequence comes from Aeromonas sp. Y293-4, assembly GCF_027705905.1. Classification (NCBI taxonomy): domain Bacteria; kingdom Pseudomonadati; phylum Pseudomonadota; class Gammaproteobacteria; order Aeromonadales; family Aeromonadaceae; genus Aeromonas; species Aeromonas sp. Y293-4. Next base: position 174,368 of record NZ_JAPDCI010000007.1, read on the forward strand.
GCAAATTTCTGCATCACATAGTTGGCTTCATTGCCGGGGCCACGGGCAGAGCCGGTGGTCATGATGGCGTCCGGGCCATATTTCGCCTTGATGGCAGAGAGACGGCTGCTGGCGAACTCGATCGCTTCGTCCCAGGAGACTGCCTCGAACTTGCCACCGCGCTCGCGGCGGATCATCGGGCTCTTGAGACGGGGGGTCAGCAGGTTGGTGTCGTTCAGGAAATCCCAACCGTAATAGCCCTTGAGGCAGAGCTGCCCCTCGTTGGTCCGGCCGTTGGCGCCTTCGGCCCCCACCACCTTGTCGTTTTCAACCAGCAGGTTGATTTTGCAACCGGTGCCGCAATAGGGGCACACGGTAATGACTTTTTTCATGACTCACACTCTTGTTTGTTAACGAAAAACGGCTCGGCAAGCCCGCTCACACCCGCGCCGGCATCGCCAGCAGTGCCTCGGCACTGGCCAGCTGCTTCTGCCGGTTCAGGGTTTCAAGATGCTCCGGCGTGACCAGCCGCAGCGCCTGGGTCGGACACACCTCGACACAGGCCGGGCCCGCCTCGCGGTGACGGCAGAGATCGCACTTGAGCGCCTGCGCCTTGGTCTGCGGACGCTTGAAGAGCGAATCGGCAGCGGGTGCCACCTCTTTGAGCACCACCGCCATGGCGCCGTAAGGACAGGCCACCACGCAGGACTTGCAGCCAATGCAGCGCTCCTGCAACACCTTGACGCAGCCATCCTCGCTGACGATGGCATTGTTCGGGCAGGCCATGGCGCACGGCTTGTCTTCACACTGGCGGCAGAGCACCGGCGTGGTCACCTTGCTGCCCACGATCACCTTCAGGCGCGGCTGAAAGTAGCTGTCCCTGGAGACCAGATGTCCATCCTCGATGGCAAGATGCAGGCCGCCCTCCCGCTCAAGGGTCCCGCTGCAAGACCCTGACTGGTGTGAAACGGCGCAGGCCACCTCACAGGTACGACACCCAATACAGAGACTGGGATCTGCAATCACGAAGCTGTTCATAGAGAGGGATCCTAAATGGTTCGTTACACCGGGCCGCCCGCCGACAGGCAAAGAGGCGGCCAGCCCCCCACAAAGCATTTATCAGACCAAAACGGGCCAAGGGGGCGATAAAAAATCACAAGCAACTGAAAATAAAGGAGTAATCAGAAAGGAATACGTGCGACTTGCCGCCCCTGACGAGGGTGACGACGGGCTGGGAAGTGTGATCGACACGACAAAAGTGACGAGCTCGACACCGGCTGACCAGCCCCTGCCCCAGCCGTGTGACGGAACCATTCGAAGGAGTTTGCAACCAGGATCGGCTGCCCTAAACCGGACAAGCGGAGGAACGAAATCCCGGGAGAAAAGCCATGCCAAGGGCCAAAAATGGGCTGTACAGCACGCCAAAGCCGCTTGAGGCGATGACAAGTTGTTTGGTTTTGCTATCGAGCTGGCAAGTCATCACCAAGTCAAACCAAACAAAAATTAGACACTTATTGACTAATTTGTTGAGCCAGAGCCGGTTTTAGGCCCCTGCCCCTTCAGTTTTCTATCCCTCCGGTTAATATGTGCCAGTTGGCAACCAGATCCACAAAGATCGTTTTCGTACAGATTAATTTATTAAAAATGAGCAGTCCTAGGGAATTATTAATAATCAAAAATATATTTCTTAAAAGCCAAGTTAAGCTGGAATACTTTCAATATGAAGACACTGTATATAATTGGTAATGGATTTGACTTATGGCATGATCTACCTACAAGCTATAACGATTTTTATGGGTTTGCAAAAGACTTCCTCGATGAAATAGAAGAATACTACTCATTTGATTTACGTGAGCACCAGCCTTGGCATGATTTTGAAAATGCGCTTGGTAAATTTGACGCAGATAACTTCTTTTCGATTCATAATGAGGTCAATGTTAATTCAGAAGATTTTAGACCAAGAGATATTTATGGTTTAGAGGATGAACTTACTGAACAAACCAAAAATCACGTTTCTACTATCGAAGAAACATTTATTGACTGGGTTGATAGTATTGATGTGACTAATGCTGTTCAAAAAATGACTTTCAATACTAATTCAGCATTTATTACCTTTAATTACACATCAACACTTCAATCCATCTACAATATTGAAGATGAACGTGTTTTCCATATTCATGGAAGTGTAAGTCGACACAGTGAACTGATTTTTGGCCATGGAGAGAATATTACAGAACCATCAGAGTTTGATGAGGATGGAGAATATAGTGGTCATATATTTTCAGAAGCAGAAAGTATTGCCAGATCTCCTCTATACGCCCTACGAAAACCTGTTGAAGCTGTGCTAGATAAAAATGAGGGGTATTTTTCAAGCCTCAATGATATTAATGAGGTGGTGATTATCGGCCATTCATTAAACAATATTGATTTGCCATACTTTCATCGTATCAAGAATCAGGTTGGAGATGTAATGTGGAAAGTTTATTGCTACCAAGCGTCAGATAAAGAAAAATATATACAAAGCCTCCTTAAGTGTGGTGTTAGCCGGGATAAAATTGAAATCATCACATATGATGAACTCTGATATTCCAGTTCCGTAGGGTGCAATAAGCGCAGCGCATTGCACCTCTTGCTTCTTTCAATATTTGGTGCAATTCACTTCGTTCATTGCACCCTACGATTACATTTTAATGGAGTAAGATTTGATGAATATAAAAATCCATAATGAACATAAAGATGACATCTTCAATGTACTTGTTGATAACCTTAGACAATTTAACTTTGATAAAATGGGTGAGGAGCGCTCCCAACCTTTAATTGTTGCCATTCATGATGATAATGACGAAGTTGTCGGTGGCATTGCCGGACGTACTATTTATCATCAACTGTTGATCGAAGTACTTTGGGTACACAATGACAAGAGAGGACAGGGTCTCGGCATTCAATTAATGGAGATTGCTGAACGTGAGGCACAAAAACGAGGCTGTATTGCAGCTCAAGTCGATACTCTCTCATTTCAGGCACCCAAATTTTATGAAAAAATGGGATTTAAAATAGTCGGTAAAGTGAGCGGCATTAAAAATAGTCCTGACCGCTACTTTTTATTGAAGCTCTATCATGGAGAGTAATAATCACCGTAGGGTGCAATAAGCGCGGCGCATTGCACCTCTTGCCAATTTTAATACTTGGTGCAATTCACTTCGTTCATTGCACCCTACATTTTTCCTTCCAAATAAAGACTCCATTGCTACCCAAGCCCCTCCCCTTTGCCATCCTGCCAGCAATTAATTAGTCACTATTTTATCGTCTGTTTTTCACTCACCTCGGTAAAAAATAGTGGCCAAACCACTTCCTCAGATAAAACAAACGGTTGCCCGCTTCCCCGCCATATATTTCAATCGCCGGATAATTAATTCTCTTACTCAAATTGAACTTTTGATTATTTATAACTGAGCATAGTCCCGCAGAGTGTGTGTCATTATAAGCTTAATGGCAGATGAACAGACTGTGTTCCATGACAAGCAGATCACTATTCCGTTAGCGCCCTTTCCCATCGCAATCCATTAATTCTCTCCCGATTAAATATCACGACTCTCCTGATAGGTCGGGCAGCTGTGCGTTGGCAAACGTGTAAACATCAAACTGACAAGATGAACTCATGAACTGTGATAAACAACAAGCCACTCCCGGCGTTATGCTGGCGGCGATTGGCGTAGTCTATGGCGATATCGGCACCAGCCCGCTCTATACCTTGCGCGAGTGCCTGTCAGGTCAATTCGGATTCGGCGTCGAGCCGGCCTCCATTCTCGGCTTTCTCTCGCTGATCTTCTGGCTGCTGATCCTGGTGGTGTCGGTCAAGTACCTCTCCTTTGTGATGCGGGCCGATAACGCCGGCGAGGGTGGCATTCTCACCCTGATGTCGCTGGCGACCCGCAACGCCTCCACCCGCTGGACGCCACTGCTGATCATCCTCGGCCTGATTGGCGGCAGCTTCTTCTATGGCGAGGTGGTGATCACCCCGGCGATGTCGGTGATGTCGGCCATCGAGGGTCTGAGCATTCTCACCCCCGCCCTCGACCCCTATATCGTCACTCTCTCGGTGCTGGTGCTGACCCTGCTGTTTGCCATCCAGAAACATGGCACCGCCATGGTGGGAAAGCTGTTTGCCCCCATCATGCTGATCTGGTTTATGACGCTGGCGGTGCTGGGGCTGCGCGGCATCATCCATAACCCCGAGGTGCTGGGTGCGCTCAACCCCATCTGGGCGGTGCGCTTCTTTGTCCAGTACCAGACCACCTCCTTCTTTGCCCTCGGCGCCGTGGTGCTGGCCATCACCGGGGTGGAGGCGCTCTACGCGGATATGGGCCACTTTGGCAAGAATCCAATTCGCCTCGCCTGGTTTATCGTGGTGCTGCCCTCCCTGGTACTCAACTACTTCGGTCAGGGGGCGCTGCTGCTAAGCAACCCCGCCGCCATTGCCAACCCCTTCTTCCTGCTCGCGCCGAAATGGGCGTTGGTGCCGCTGCTGCTCTTGGCAACCATGGCGACGGTGATCGCCTCGCAGGCGGTGATCTCCGGGGTCTTCTCCCTGACCCGTCAGGCGGTGCGGCTCGGTTATCTCTCCCCCATTCGCATCGTTCACACCTCCGAGCAGGAGTCCGGCCAGATCTATATTCCGGTCATCAACTGGATGCTCTATATCTCGGTGGTGATCGTCATCATGAGCTTCGAGCACTCCAGCAATCTGGCGGCGGCCTACGGCATCGCCGTAACCGGCACCATGGTGCTCACCTCCATTCTCTCCTGCTCGGTAGCCAAGAACAGCTGGCACTGGAACAAGTATCTGGTGGCCATCCTGTTTGCCGCGCTGCTCTGTATCGATGTGCCGCTCTTTGCCGCCAACCTCGCCAAGATCTTCTCCGGTGGCTGGCTGCCGCTCACCCTGGGGGCGGTGATGTTTACCGTGATGACCAGCTGGAAGAGCGAGCGTTTCCAGCTTATTCGTCGCCTGAACGAGCACGGCAATTCCCTTGAGCCGATGATCGCCTCGCTGGAGAAATCCCCGCCGACCCGGGTGGCCGGTACTGCTGTCTATATGTCGCGGGTGGTCAATGTGATCCCCCATGCGCTCCTGCACAACCTCAAGCACAACAAGGTGCTGCACGAGCGGATCATCCTGCTCACCCTGCGGGTGGAGGATGTCCCCTACGTCCACAATGTGCGCCGGGTCTGCATCGAGCAGCTCTCCCCTACCTTCTGGCGGGTGGTGGCAAGCTACGGCTGGCGCGAGACTCCGAACGTGGAGGAGATCTTCCACCGCTGCAACGCCGAGGGGCTGAGCTGCCGGATGATGGAGACCTCGTTCTTTATGGCCCACGAGTCGCTCATCATGAAAGACCGCCCCTGGTATCTCTATCTGCGCGGCAAGCTCTTTATGCTGCTGCAGCGCAACGCCCTGCGGGCCCCGGATCAATTCGAGATCCCGCCCAACCGGGTTATCGAGCTGGGCTCCCAGGTGGATATCTGATAGCGGCTTGATGGCCTCTTCATGGCATAGAAAACGTCAGCAATAGAGAGGGAGGCATTGGCCTCCCTCTGTTGTTTCCGTTAACCCAGTTACCGGCCCCCTCATCCCCACCCTTCTCCCGCAAGGGGAGAAGGGAGCAAACCACCACGACCATATGCTGTAAACGGTGCAATTCACTCCGTTCTTTGCCCCCTACTCCCGGCATGCTGCCGATATGGTTCGGTTCTCGTGCGTCCGATTACGCTTCGCTAATCGAACCTACGGTTTCAATACAGACGGCCTCTATCCGAACAGACAGGCCGCCGTAGGGTGCAACAAGCGCAGCGCCGTGCACCGCGAACATATGGCTGACCTCCCACCTCATCCCCAGCCCTTCTCCCGCGAGGGGAGAAGGGGGCAAACCACATCGCCCCCCACAGACATCCCACCGTAGGGTGCAATAAGCGCAGCGCCGTGCACCGCACACATATGTTGGAGAGTGGTGCAATTCACTGCGTTCTTTGCACCCTGCTCATGCTGCGTTTTCCAAGGTGACGAACCCTCTTGGTGGCTTCGTCACAAGTGACGAACGTCACAGTTCGACAGCCACCTCAGCGCGTTCACTCAACTACACGAAGGTTTTTATTCATTTAAAAACAGCCACTTAAATCCAATTTTTCTGTAAAAACCATTCTGGCCCGTATCTTGCCAACCTGCCCCTACTTTCTCCGTTCGCGACACGACAAGGTAGGCTATGAACCGCTTCGTTATCGCTGACCCCAAGCTTTGTATCGGCTGTGGCACCTGTATGGCGGCCTGCAGCGAGGTACACAAGGCGCAAGGTTTGCAGCAAGCCCCCCGTTTAACCGTTATGCGACACGAGCAGGCGACCATGCCGGTTCAGTGCCGTCACTGTGACGATGCCCCCTGCATCAAGGTGTGCCCGGTCGAGGCAATTCGCCAGACCGGCGATTGCGTGCAACTCAACGAGTCGCTCTGCATCGGCTGCAATCTCTGCGCCGTGGCCTGTCCCTTTGGCGCCATCCAGAGCGGCGGCAGCCGTCCGGTGGCTGTGGCCACCAGTTACGACACCTATATCCCCTGCTCCATCCGCTCCAGCAACCCCTCCACCTCTGCCGGCCTGCGCTGCTTTGGCGAGGATCTGCTGAGCTGGGAGCCGGGGGTGCGCAGCATCGCGGTCAAGTGCGACCTGTGCGAGTTTCGCGGCGAAGGCCCGGCCTGTGTCGGTGCCTGCCCCTCCCAGGCACTGAAGCTGGTCAATGACGGCGACACCGAACGCGCCGCCCGTATCCGTCGCCAGCAAGCGGCCGACACCAACCCGCAAGGGGCCTCTGCCTTCTCGGCGCCTGCCACGGCGATCCCTGCATCCGATTTATCCACCACAGAGGGAGTTCGCTGATGTTGTCCCCCCTTGTAATGGCTACGCTCCTGCTCTTTTTGCTGGGCGCTGCCGCCGGTTTGCTGCTGCAAAAGCTGCCCGCACTGGCCAACCGTCTCAATAGTGGCTTTGCCCTGCTGGGGTCGCTCGCGGGTCTGGTCGCCGCCATCCAGATCTTTACCCAAGGCGCCCCCGTCGACGGCCAGCTCTGGCTGCTGGGCTCGGTTCACCTCGACATGCTTGCCGCGCTGATGCTGCTGGTGATCAGCACCGTCGGCGTCGCCGTCGCCCTCTACTCCTTTGCCTATATCCGCGAATATCAGGGCAAGGGGGATGTGGCCATCGGTGCGCTGATGAACCTCTTCCTCTTTGCCATGGTGGGTATGGTGCTGGCCGACAACGCACTCGGTTTCTTGCTCTGCTACGAGCTGGTAACCCTCACCACCTACTGGCTGGTCAAGACCAACCCCGAGGCCGCCAAACAGAGCCGTCTCTATCTGGTGATGAACCATATCGGCATGGCGCTGGTGCTGATCGCCTTCTGGCTGCTCTGCCGCGAAAGCGGCTCGCTGGAGTTCGCCGCGCTGCGTGAACACCATCTGGCGGGCGCATTGGCCTCGCTAGTGTTCCTGCTCAGCTTCTGCGGCTTTGGCCTGCGCGCCGGTTTCGTGCCGCTGCACGGCTGGCTGCCGGTGGCCGAGCCCGTTGCGCCGTCCCATATCTCGGCGCTGATGTCCGGCGTGATGGTGAAGCTGGGTCTCTTTGGCATTTTGCGGGTCAGCATCGATTTTCTCGGCGCCAGCCAGCTCTGGTGGGGCTATGTGGTGCTGATCTTTGGTGCCTGCTCGGCAGTGCTCGGGGTGCTGTTTGCGCTGGCCGAGCACGATCTCAAGCGGCTGCTCGCCTACCACACGGTGGAGAACATAGGCATCATCCTGATGGGGATGGGCATCGGCATGATCGGCATCGCAAACCAGCAACCGGCACTGGTGGTGCTGGGGCTGCTCGGCGCCCTCTATCACCTGCTCAACCACGCCATCTTCAAGAGCCTGCTCTTTATGGGCACCGGCTCGGTGATGTTCCGCCTGCACACCCGTGACATGGACAAGATGGGGGGGCTGGCCAAACTGATGCCGTGGACCGCGCTGGCGTTCCTGATCGGTGCCATGGCCATTTCGGCGCTGCCGCCGCTCAACGGCTTTGTCAGCGAGTGGTTTATCTACCAGTCGTTCCTTTCCATGACCAAGCTCGGCACCTCTGTCGTCGCGCCGCTCGCGGTGGTGATGCTGGCAGTAACCGGCGCCATGGCGGTGATGTGTTTCGTCAAGGTGTACGGCATCTGCTTCTGCGGCGCACCGCGCAGCGAGAAAGCGAGCCATGCCCGCGAAGTGCCGGGCGCCATGGTGGCAGGTACCCTGCTGCTGGCCGCGGTCTGTCTGGTGCTGGGTCTTGGCGCCCCCTGGATTGCCCCCCATATCGCCAGCTATGGCCAAGCCTTGGTAAGCGGCCAAATGAACGTGGCCACTGGCGCCACCCTGCTGCCGCTGGATTGCTCACAAGCGATCCTCTCACCACCCGTTATCGCCATCACCTTGCTGGGGCTGTTCCTCATTCCGCTGCTGGTACTGGCCATCTTCAAAGGGCCCAAGCTGGGTCGTCGTCACGCCGGCACTCCGTGGGCCTGCGGTTACGCCTATGAGGAGCGCATGAGCCTCACCTCGGGTGGTGTCACCCACACCTTGCGCCAACTCTGCGCGCCGCTCTATCGCAAGCAGCCGCAGCTCGATCTGGCCAGCGCCCTGCACGGGGTGAGCGATACCAGCGGGACGACTGGCTGGCTGCTGCACGGCCTTGTGCTGGCGCTCTTTATCCTGATGGCTGTAGGAGTCTGATATGCCTGTTCTTGAAATGCCGAGCTGGGGCATGGTTGCCCTCGCCCTGACCCAGGCCATCGCCATGCTGGCGCTGGCGCCGCTCGCCACCGGTTTCAACCGGGTGCTGCGGGCCAAGATGCACTCCCGTCAGGGGCCGGGCCTGCTGCAGGATTACCGGGATATCGCCAAGCTCCTGCGCCGTCAGGAGGTAACTCCCGAGCCTGCCGGCATCATCTTCAACCTGATGCCTGCGCTGCTCATTGCCGCCTTGCTGCTGGTAGGGATGGCGCTGCCGACCCTGACTCATGAGTCCCCCTTCCCCATCGCCGGAGATCTCATCACCGACATCTATCTGTTCGCCATCTTCCGCTTCTTCTTCTCCCTCTCGGGGCTCGACAGCGGCAGCATGTTTGCAGGGATCGGTGCCCGCCGCGAACTGACCCTCGGCATTCTGGTGGAACCCATTCTGGTGCTCGCCTGCTTCATCATGGCGATGATGGTGGGCAGCTCGGATCTGGGCAATATCAGCAGCTATGTGGCGACCCAGCCACTGGCCGCCCCCATCGCCACCCTGCTGGCCGGTGCCGCCTGCGCCTTCGCGGTGTTTGTCGAGATGGGCAAGCTGCCCTTTGACTGCGCCGAAGCCGAGCAGGAGCTGCAGGAGGGGCCGCTTACCGAGTATTCCGGTGCGGGCCTCGCCCTGCTCAAGCTCTCCATCGGCCTCAAGCAACTGGTGGTGGTGCAGCTCTTTCTGGTGATTTTCCTGCCCTTTGGCAAGGCGGCCAACTGGAGTCTGCCTGCGCTCATCGGCGCAGCGCTGATCCTAGTCTGCAAGCTGCTGGTGGCCTTTTTGCTGGCCGGCATCATCGAAAACGCCATGGCCCGTACCCAGTTCGTGCGCACCCACAGGCTCACCCGCTTTGGGCTGGGGCTGGCCCTGCTGGCGCTGCTCGCCTATCTGGTCGGGGTCTGAGCCATGCCCGCCAGCACAGCAACTTTTTCCGATTTCATCATTTGTGAATGCTCATTCCCGAACATTAAAGTGAGAACTGCATGACCATCGCCATTTCGGATCGCATCGGCTGCGACTACATCCAGCAGGTGCGAGCCCAACTGCCCCACGCCATCGTCGACGAGGAGTGGCAAACCGCCGATCAGGCCACCATTACCGTCAAGCCCACCAGTCTGGTCGAGACCGCCAGTCTGATCTTCCATCAGCTGGGGGGCTGGCTTCCGCTCTCCTTTGCCAATGACGAGCGCAGCCTCAACGGCCACTTCGCCGTCTACCACGTCTTCTCCATGGAGGGCGACACCAAGTGCTGGATCACCGTCAAGGTGCTGGTAGATGCCGATACCCAGGAGTACCCCTCCATCACCCCGACCATTCCGGCGGCGGTGTGGGGCGAGCGAGAGATCCGCGACATGTACGGCCTGCGCGCCATCGGCCTGCCGGACGAACGCCGTCTGGTGCTGCCGGACGACTGGCCGGAGGATATCCACCCGCTACGCAAGGACGCCATGGATTACCGCCAGCGCCCTATGCCCACCACCGACACCGAGACCTACCCCTTCGTCAACGAGCTGGGCAGTGATGCCAACCGTATCGTGCCGGTCGGCCCGCTGCACATCACCTCGGATGAACCGGGCCACTTTCGTCTGTTCGTCGATGGGGAAGACATCATCGATGCCGACTACCGCCTCTTCTATGTCCATCGCGGCATGGAGAAGCTGGCGGAAACCCGCATGGGCTACAACGAAGTGGCGTTTCTGACCGACCGGGTCTGCGGCATCTGCGGTTTTACCCACAGCGTCGCCTACACCACCTCGGTGGAGAACGCCATGGGTATTACGGTGCCGGAGCGGGCCAAGATGATCCGCGCCGTGCTGCTGGAGGTGGAGCGCCTGCACAGCCATATCCTCAACATCGGCCTGTCGAGCCACTTCACCGGTTTCGACACCGGCTTCATGCAGTTCTTCCGGGTGCGGGAGAAATCCATGACCCTGGCCGAGCTGCTGACCGGCGCCCGCAAGACCTATGGCCTCAACCTGATTGGCGGGGTACGCCGCGACATCTTCAAGGAAGATCGCATCAAGGGTGCCCAGCTGGTGCGGGAGCTCCGTGATGAGCTCAAACCCCTGGTGGCCATGCTGCTGGATACCGCCAACATCTCCTCCCGCCTCATCGGTATCGGCAAGCTCGAGCCGCAAATTGCCCGCGATTTCAGCTGCGTCGGCCCCATGGTGCGGGCGAGCGGCTTCAAGCGCGACGTGCGCCGGGTCCACGACTTTGCCGGCTACCGCGAGCTGCCGATGGAGATCCAGACCAAGGCGGGTTGCGACGTGCAGTCCCGGGTGCTGGTGCGGATCCACGAGCTCTACGACTCCCTCGACATGATTGAGTTCGGCCTGGAGCACCTGCCGGAAGGGCCACTGCTCACCGAAGGCTTCACCTACCAGCCGGGCAAGTTTGCGCTGGGCTTTACCGAGGCGCCCCGCGGCGAGAACGTCCACTGGAGCATGACCGGAGACAACCAGAAGCTGTTCCGCTGGCGCTGCCGCGCCGCCACCTACGCCAACTGGCCTGCTCTGCGCTACATGTTGCGCGGCAATACCGTGGCGGATGCGCCGCTCATCATCGGCAGTCTGGATCCCTGCTACTCCTGTACCGACCGGGTCACTCTGGTCGACCCCAAGAAGGGCAAATCCACCGTGGTCTCCTACAAGGAGATCGAGCGCTACGGCATCGATCGCAAAAACTCTCCGCTGAAATAAGGGGTCATCATGATCAAGCTGTTCAAGACCATCCTCAAGGCTGGCACCCCGACCGCCAAGTACCCCTTCGCCCCTTACGAGGTGAACCGGGATTTTCGCGGCAAACCGAAATATCAGGCGGATCAGTGCATCGCCTGCGCCGCCTGCACCAAGGCCTGCCCGGCCAATGCGCTGGTGATGGAAGTGGACATGGAGACCGGCGAACGGCGCTGGGAGATCTCCATGGCGCGCTGCATCTTCTGCGGCCGCTGCGAGGAGGTCTGCCCGACCCATGCCATCGCCCTCTCCCCCGAGTTCGAACTGGCGGTAACCAACAAGGCGGATCTCTATGAGGAGGCCCGCTTCGCGCTGGCCCCCTGCACCCTGTGCGGCACCTACTTTGCCCCGAGCAAACTGGTGGCGCTGGTGGAGGACACCCTCAAGCAGGCGGGCACACCACTCGCGACCCCGGAGCGACTGCACCACTGCCCCGACTGCAAACGAAAACAGAGCATGCTGAGCCAGCCTGACTCGGCCCTGATCACACCGATAGCCACACCGATGGCCGCACAAAAGGAGTGGATGTGATGAGCAAGATCAAAGGCATAGAACCGGTTGTCGGCCATGCCCATACCCGCGCCGTGCCGCTGGTACAGGATCCCGAGATCACCAAACTCAAGAAGACCCTGCTCAAAGACATTCGCCGCTCGGCCTATGTCTACCGGGTCGATTGCGGCGGCTGCAACGCCTGCGAGATCGAGATCTTCGCCACCATCACCCCGCTGTTCGATGCAGAGCGTTTCGGCATCAAGGTGGTCGCCTCCCCCCGCCACGCCGACATTCTGCTCTTTACCGGCGCGGTGACCCGGGCGATGCGGGTACCGGCCCTGCGCGCCTACGAGGCAGCCCCCGATCCTAAGATCTGCATCGCCTATGGCGCCTGCGGCTGTGACGGCGGCATCTTCCACGACCTCTACTGCGTCTGGGGCGGCACCGACAAGATCGTGCCGGTGGATGTCTATATCCCCGGCTGCCCTCCGACACCGGCGGCAACCATCTACGGCTTTGCCGTGGCGCTCGGCCTGCTTGAGCAGAAACTCAAAGCAACCAGCCACGAGGTGCAACCGGGTGAGCGGGTCGAGCTACGCCACACCGGCATCCCCAACGAAATTCGGGTGATGATCGAGCGCGAAGCGCGCCGCATGGCCGGTTATCGGCAGGGGCGGATCATCGCCGACGAGTTTATGGCCCTACTCGAAGGGGCGACCCAGCAGGATGTGGATCTGCGCATCCAGAGCTACCTCGATCAGCACGACGATCCGCGCCTCTCGGAGATCGTCAACAACCTCGCAAACGCCTGCCTTAACCGGGCGGCCGGCAAGGGAGAGACCGTGCATGGCTGACGAGGTTTTCTTCTATCGACTCTCGCGCAAGTTCGTCGACGAGCAGTTTGACGTGCCGGAAGAGGCAAAGGAGGTGATGTACTACAGCCTCGCCATCGGCCACCACCTCGGCATCGTCGATTGCCTGCGAGCAGACCTGGTCTGCTCGCTGACCGGTTATCGCGACTGGGTAGCCAAGCTGCCAGAGGGGAGTGAAGCGCGCCGCAAGATGGAGGGGTTTCTCACCTTTGGCGAGATCACCATCTATCGCGAGCACTGCCATATGCTGGCCTGCGCCTTCGACCGACTGCGCAAAGCCGACAATCTACTCGATGAGCAGGAGCTGGGCTGGACCAACACCTTTATGGATCAGCTCACCGCCCTCTTTAACGACCCCCATATGTACCTGATGGTAAGGAGCCGCTGATGGGCTGCAATCTCGTGTTGACCGTGGGCAATGCCATGATGGGGGACGACGGTGCCGGCCCCTATCTCGCCGACAAGCTGCAAGCCGCCCCCCTGCCCGGCTGGATCCATATCGACGGCAGCATCGCGCCGGAAAATGTGGTCTACAAGGTGCGGGAGCTGCAACCGGAGCGAGTGGTGCTGGTGGATGCCGCCGAGATCGGCGAGAAGGCGGGTACCCTGCAGGTGATCCCCCCCGAGACCATCGCCGAGATGTTTATCTTCTCGACCCACAATATGCCGCTCAATTTCCTGATCGACGAGCTCAAGACCTTTGTCCCAGAGGTGATCTTTGTCGGGGTACAACCGGCCATCGTGGCGTTCTCTTTCCCGATGACCGAGATGGTGAGCGAGGCGATGGATTATCTTTATCAGCACCTTGATGCAGCCAAGGATACCGACTTGTTAATAGAGAAACTGGAGCAGTGGAATATTGCCAACGCCAAGCGATGATTATTTATCGAGTTGTTAACGACCGTTATTGACTGACGCTTTGGGCAATGTGATCGAGGCCCGATGTTAAATTAAAAACATCGGGCTAATTGTGCTGAACTTGATATAAAACAAGGTTCTTTGAATTTTTCAAAAAATCGCTAACCATCGCTTTTTTATGACAAAAAAAGCGTTGCCAGTCACAGAAATTTGCCACAAAATGGCGTCCGTTACGGAAGTTGATGGGGTCTGGTGGCCTCCTCGGTCTTCAAAACCGATGTGAGCCGAGAAGGCTTTGGCAGGTTCGATTCCTGCCTCTTCCGCCAAATTTATCTATTGAACAAATACTCTCTCGCTGAGTTTATTTGCCCGAGTGTTATTTTCATCGTTTGTTCAATATGTTTGAAAGAATACCTTAAAAAAGGTGCTTGCCGTTTGCCAATATAATCCGAACTCAGGTTATCTCGCTGGCCAAAAATTAATTTATCAGCATCAATGAAAAATTAATTTATACCCGATCATTGATGCACCCGATTTGCACTCATCCGCAAATCGCCAGCAGTGCCATAACCCGTCAGCTCGGCCTATCTATCGGTAAACCGGTGCGCATCCCGAACCCACGCACTGCACTGGTAATCCCATGCCGAACTCGTCTCACGCGCCAGCCATCCCCCATCGCCAGCCCGCATCAGGTACGGCTGCCGACGATTCACAGCAACAAACCCGCCGTCTGCCGCAAGTAGAACAGCTGCTGCAACAACCTTTTCTCGCCGGGTTTATCGAGGCGCTGAGCCGCCCGTTGGTGACTCAGGCGGTGCGCGATACCCTGAGCGAGCTGCGCCAGAGCGAAGATTTTCGCCAGCATGGCGTTGCCCCCGAGCAGATAGAGGCGCTGCTTGCCAAGCGCTGCCGACAACAGTTGCGCCAGCGTCAAACCCGGGTGATCAACGCCACCGGCACCCTGGTGCATACCAATCTGGGGCGCTCACCATTAAGTCACGAGCTGTGGGACGAGGTGCGTGACCTCAACACCGGCTACAACAATCTGGAGCTGGACCTCGCCACCGGCAAGCGCGGCGGGCGCAAGGGGCTGATCGCCCCCCTGCTCCGTTGCCTCACCCAGGCCGAGGATTCGCTGGTGGTCAACAACAACGCCGCCTCGCTCTTTTTACTGCTGCAGGAGGTGGCCAAGGGGCGCGAGGTGATCGTCTCGCGGGGCGAGCAGATCCAGATTGGCGGCGGCTTTCGCATCCCCGACATTCTGGCCCTCTCCGGCGCCAAACTGGTGGAGGTGGGCACCACCAATATCACTACCGCCAAAGATTACCTCGATGCCATCACCGATCAGACCGCGCTGGTACTGATGGTGCACAGATCCAATTTCGCCATTCGCGGCTTTACCGAATCCCCCGATATCGGCGAAGTGGCCCGCGCCCTGCCCGAGCACGTAGTGCTGGCGGTGGATCAGGGCTCGGGGTTGACCACCGAAGAGTTTGCACCGGATGAAACCTCGGTGCGCCAGTACATCAAGGCGGGGGCGGATCTGGTCTGCTACTCAGGCGACAAGCTCTTGGGGGGCCCGCAATCGGGCATCATCAGCGGCCGCAGCGACCTTATCAAGCGGCTGGAAAAACACCCTATGATGCGCACCTTCCGCCCGAGCCGCATCGTCTACTCCCTGCTCGAACGCCTGCTCATCCACAAGCTCAACAAGTCTCCCGTCGGCGAGGGTATCGCCCAGCGCACCTTGAGCAACTCTGCCGCCATGCAGGCGAGAGCCTCCCGGCTGATGGCCGCCCTGCCCGGCTGTTTTGTGCCGGTCCCCGCCCAGCTGGTGGTGGGCGGTGGCACCTTGCCGGACGAGTTCTACCCGGCCCCTGCGCTGGAGTGCACCGACTCGCGCCCGGCCCAGCAGCTGCTCGATGATTTGCGCGAACTGCCGGTGCCGGTCATCGCCACCGTGCGCCAGCAGAAGGTGCTGCTCAATATGGCCACCCTGCTGCCGACCGAAATGGAACTGCTGATCGCCCAACTCAAGGAATTGCTGCTGCCCGCCCCGTTCAATGCAACAAATGCGACCGAGGAGCCCTGATCCCATGACCCCCTATCGCGCCGTTATCGGTCTTGCCGGCCACGTGGATCATGGCAAAACCCTGCTGATCAAGGCCCTCACCGGCATCACCACGGCCCGCGCCCACGAGCAGGCCATCGGCATGACCCAGGATCTCGGCTTTGCCCACTTCGATGACGGTCAGGGCAACACCATAGGCGTCATCGACGTGCCCGGCCACGAGCGCTATATCCGCAACATGGTGGCGGGGCTCTGGAGTCTGGATCTGGTGCTGCTGGTCATTGCCGCCGACGAGGGGTGGATGCCGATGACCGGCGATCACCTGCGCCTGCTCAAGGCGATGGGGGTGCCGCGCCTGCTGGTCTGCATCAACAAGTGCGATCTGGTCTCCCCTGACGAGCTTTTGCTGTTGGAAGAGAGCCTGCTGGAGCGGGTGATGGACGAGAGCGGTATGGTGCCCGATATCGTCAGCGTCAGCGCAAAAACCGGCGCCAATATGGCTGCCCTGCACACCGCCATCGTCTGCCAGCTTGCCGATCTGCCAGCCTCACAAGAGGCTCGCGAACAGGCCGCACCGCGACTGTATGTAGACCGGGTCTTTACCGCCAATGGTACCGGCACCGTGCTTACCGGCACCTTGCAACAGGGCAGCCTCAAGGTGGGGGACAAGCTGCGCCTCTACCCCGCAGATCGGGAGGTGCAGGTGCGCTCCCTGCAGGCCTATCACCAGAGCGTCGACGAGATCGGTGCCGTCTGTCGGGTGGCGGTGGGTCTGAAAAAAGTGCCCCACAAGGAGGTGGCCCGTGGCCACTGCCTGACCAGCACTGTCGGCCAGTGTGAGGCGGCAACCCACCTTATCGTGCGACTAAACGCCGAGAGCCTGAGCGGCAAGGCGCTACGCACGCAGGAAGTGGAAGTAGCCCTCGGCAGCTGGCATGGCCGGGCCCGTTTTGTTCCCATCAAGGATACCCGGCTGGCACGGCTGATCTTTGCCACCCCTATTCCCTGCTTCTTCGGCCAGCCGCTTGCCATCATTCGCCACGGCAGCAGCGAACTGCTGCACGGCGCCCGCATCGCTTGGTGCGGCGACATCCACCCTGCCAGGCGCAAGGCGCTGCACGCCCTGCTGGGCGAGCTGCCAGGTGAGCTCAAACACTACAACCCGGCCACCCTGCAACTGGGGCTCAACGGCTATGTGCTGGCCAGCCGCTTTGACCAGCAGCCAGAGCAGGTCACTCCCCTCGGTGAGTGGCTGCTGGATAACTGCTGGCTGGCCCAAAGTCGCGGTCAACTGCTGACTACGCTGGCCAGCGAACCGCTGAGTGCCGCCGAGCTTGCGACCCGCTTTGGCATCGCCCTGCCGGTCACTCAGGCCCTGCTCCAGCAGCTCAAGAGCGAGCAGCACATTCGCCTGCACCATGACAAGTGGCAACCGGGCAGCGGCGAGTCGGAAGATGATCTGGGGGAAGAGGCACAGCTGGTGCTCAAGGTGGTGCGAGATCAAGGCAAGGAGGGTTACGAGCCCGGTAAACTGGGCCCCGGCGGCGTGGAGCTGGATCCCTTTATCACCCGCAAGCTGCCCGCCGCCCTGCAGCAGGGCTTGCAGCAAAAAGGCGCGTTGCAAAAGCAGCTGCGCAATCTGGCGCGACTCAAGTATCTGGTGCAACTCGATGGCCCCATCTACTACGACGCCGAGCTTTACAACCAGATGGTCGCCGCCGTGCTGGCGGGCCAGCAGGTGGGAGATCTGATCGACATGGCATCCCTCAAGGAGATCACCGGCTTGTCGCGCAAATACGCCATTCCGTTCTGCCTGCGCATGGAGATGGATGGCTGGGTGCGGCGCGAGGAGAACGAGCGCCGGGTGCTGCGCTTGCCGCAGACTCAAGATGAGATGGAGCCGGCATGAGCGCCACCATCGTCCCCTCTGGCTCTGCCAATCCTGTGGCCACCCGATTGCGCCGCGAATTTCATATCGACGGCATCGTACAGGGGGTCGGCTTTCGCCCCTTCGTCTATGGGCTGGCGCTGCGCCACGGCCTTGCCGGTTATGTGTTGAACGATGCCAACGGCGTCACCATCGGCGCCGAAGGATCGCCTGAGCAGCTGGCCGCCTTTGCCCGCGAACTGCGGGAACAGGCGCCGCCCCTTAGCCGCATCGATCATTTCAGCGAGCGGGAACTGCCCCTCGCTCATGATCCCGACTTCGATGGCCAATTTCATGGCCAGTTTCGAATTAAAGCCAGCCAGCAGCAGAGCGCCGCCACGGTCGCCATCTCGCCGGATCAGGGAATGTGTGAGGCGTGCGCCAACGATGTGGCCAACCCCAACGATCGCCACCACCACTACCCCTTTACCAACTGCACCCACTGCGGCCCGCGCTACACCATCATCCGCCGTCTTCCCTACGACAGACCCCACACCGCCATGTCGGGCTTTGCCATGTGCCCGCGCTGCGCGGCGGCCTATGAAAACCCGCTGGATAGACGCTATCACGCCCAGCCGGTGAGCTGCCCCGAGTGCGGGCCCCATCTCAGCTGGCGAAATGGCCGTGGCGATGCACTGGCCGAGCGCGAGGATGCCCTGCAGGCCGCAGCAAGCGCCCTGCAAGCAGGCAAGCTTATCGCGGTCAAGGGGATGGGGGGTTATCACCTGATGTGTGATGCCCGCAATGAACAGAGTGTTGCCAAATTGCGAACGCTCAAACGGCGCGCGCGCAAGCCGCTGGCGGTGATGATGGGCTCCCTTGCCGAGGCCAAATTGCATGTCACCGGCAGCGAAGACGAGTGGCAACTGCTCGCCTCTCAGGCCAGACCCATCACCTTGCTGCGCAAGCGCAAAAACGATGATCGGCTCTCAGAATCCCTACTGACAACCGCGCCGCTGGCCGAGGGGATCGCCCCCGGCATCCCCTACCTTGGGATCATGCTCCCCTATACCCCGCTCCATCAGCTGCTTCTGGATACCTGCGCCATGCCGCTGGTGGCCACCAGCGCCAATGGTCGCGGCAGCCCGATCCTTATCGAGTGCGAGGTAGTGGTCAGGGAGCTCGGCAGCGAGATTGACGGCATCCTGGATCATAACCGCCCCATCCTGCACCCGTGCGACGACAGTCTGGTGCAGTGGGCAGGCGGGCGACGCCAGACGTTACGGCTCGCCCGGGGTTATGCCCCCTGCACCCCCAGCCTGCAAGAGGCGGTCAAGGCGCCGCTCTTGGCAGTCGGGGCGCAACAGAAGAACCAGCTGGCGCTCGCCTTCAGCCGCCAGCGCATCTACAGCCCCTATATTGGCGATCTGCACAGCCTGCCGATGCAGGAGCACTTCGAGCAGACCCTGGCGACCTTTCGCGATCTCTACGATCTCAAACCCGAAGTGCTGGTCTCGGATCGCCACCCGGGCTACCTCAGCCACCAGTGGGCCAAAAGCTATTGCCAGGATCAGGATGCAACCCACCTCGAGGTGCAGCACCATCACGCCCACCTGCTGGGGGTGATGGCCGAGCACAACATCACGGGCCCGGTGCTGGGTGTTGCCTTCGATGGCACCGGCCTTGGCGATGACGGCACCCTCTGGGGCGGCGAGCTGCTGATCGCAGACGTTCAGGGATTTGAGCGGGTTGCCCACCTCAAACCCTTCAAGCTGATCGGCGGCGAGGCGGCCATCCGCGAGCCGGTGCGCCAGCTGCTGGGGCTGCTGTTTGAATCGCACAGTCCTGAGGCGATCTGCGCCCTCGATATTCCGTTGATCAACCAACTGCCCCTTAAGCGGATCAGCAACCTGCACCAGCTCTGGCAGTTGGGTCGCAACACCCCCTACACCAGCTCCATCGGTCGGCTGTTCGATGCGGTGGCTGCGCTCTTGGGGGTGATCGATACCCCCGATTACGAGGGCGAAGCGGGGCTCCTGCTGGAGGCAGCCGCCTTGCAGCTCACCCCAGATGAACAGCCCTTCCCCCTCACCTTTGATCTCAGCCAATCAGCAGAGGGGCCAATGCAGATCGAGTGGGCCGAGCTCATCAATACACTTGTCAGCGAGCGGCGCAAAGGCACCTCCACCGCCAGCCTGGCCGCCGGTTTTATCCGCGCCATCAGTAATCTGGTTATCGCTCTGGCCGAGCGCTTCCCCGGCTATCCGGTGGCGCTGGGGGGCGGCGTCTTTCAAAACCGGGTGCTGATGGACCAGCTGGTGCCCGCACTCGAAGCCGCCGGTCGGCAGGTATTGACCTCTGAAACCCTGCCGCTCAATGACGGTGGCATCGCCGCCGGTCAGCTCTGGTTTGCCATCCACCATCTTGCCACGCACCAGCCTGTCACCACCGGTTGTGCCACCTTGTCGGAGTCCTGAAATCCATGTGTCTATCCATCCCCTCTCAGGTGGTGCAGCTGCACCCCGAAGATAACTGCGTCACCGTCGATACCCTGGGGGTACAGCGCCGGGTCAGCTGCATGCTGCTCGAGGAGCCTCTCCAGGTGGGGGACTATGTGCTGCTCCATATCGGCTTTGTGATGAGCAAGATTGACCAGGAAGAGGCGCAGGCCAGCCTCGAGAGCTTCCGCCAGATGGTGGCCCTGATGCCCAAACAGGATATCTTGCCATGCTGACCCTCAATGATCTCTTTCAGGGCTTTCGCCAGCCCGAGGTGATCCGTGCCCTCGCCGCCCAAATTACAGAACTGGCCAAGGATTTGCCCGAGCCGCTGCGGGTGATGGAGGTGTGTGGCGGCCATACCCACACCATCATGAAGTACGGCCTGCACCAGCTGCTGCCAGCCAGCATCGAGTTCGTTCACGGCCCCGGCTGCCCGGTCTGCATCATGCCCAAAGAGCGCATCGATCAGGCCATCGAGCTGGCGAGTCAACCGAATGTCATTCTGGTCACCCTGGGGGACATGATCCGGGTGCCTGGCTCCAAAGGCACGCTGGCCCAGCAGCGCGCCAAGGGGAGCGATATCCGCCCGGTCTATGACCCCCTCGATGCCCTGCGTATCGCCCGTGAGAACCCTGAGAAAACCGTGGTCTTCTTCGCCATCGGTTTCGAGACCTCCACCCCCATGACCGCCGCCTTGCTGGCTGCGGCTGAAGCTGAGGGGATTGAGAACCTGCTGTTTCATATCAACCATGTGCTGGTGCCCCCCGCCATTCATGCGGTGATGGCCGACGGGGTGGCCAAGGTGAACGCCTTTATCGGCACCTCTCACGTCAGCGTCATCACCGGCGCCGATATCTACCTGCCCATCGTCGAACGCTATCAGGTACCTGTGGTGGTGAGCGGCTTCGAGCCGGTGGATGTGATGGAGGCGCTCTTGATGATGGTGCGCCAGAAGGTTGAGGGTCGCTACGCGCTGGAGGTGCAATACAGCCGCGCCGTCACCGCCAGCGGCAATAAAGCCGCCCAGCGGCTGGTCGAGCGCTTTTTCGAGACCCGCGAGCACTTTCGCTGGCGGGGTCTTGGCGATATCAAGGCTTCCGCCCTGCGCCTGCGCGATGCGTTTGCCAAGCGCGATGCGGAGCGTCACTTTGCGCTCAATCAGACTCCCATCGATGACCACAAGGCGTGCCAGTGCGCCGATATCCTGCGCGGCCTTGCCAAACCGAACCAGTGCAAAGTCTTTGGCCGGGGCTGCACCCCGACCCAGCCCATGGGCAGCTGCATGGTCAGCTCCGAAGGGGCCTGCAATGCCTACTACCGATATATGGGGATCCAATGAGAGAAATTCAGTTAAGCCACGGCGGTCGGGTGATGAGGAGAGATGAACCAGCCTGTTTCTGCAATCTTGTGGAGAACCAGACCCTATGAGAGAAATCCAACTTAGCCACGGCGGCGGCGGTGTCGAGATGAACCAGCTGATCAACCAGCTCTTCTTTCGCCACTTTGGCAACGAGATCCTGCTGCGCGGTGAAGATGCCGCCCTGCTGCCGGTAGAGGGCCCCGTAGCCTTTACCACCGACAGCTTTACCGTCTCGCCGCTCTTCTTCGAGGGGGGTGATATCGGCAAGCTGGCTATCGCCGGCACGGTCAACGATCTCGCCATGATGGGGGCCAAGCCCGAGTATCTGAGCTGCAGCTTTATCATCGAGGAGGGGTTCCCCTACGCCGATCTGGCCCGCATCGTCGAGTCGATGGCCGCAGAGCTTGCCAAGAGCGGCGCCCGCATCGTCTGCGGCGACACCAAGGTGGTGCCCAAGGGGGCAGCCGACAAGATCTTTATCAACACCAGCGGGGTCGGCACCTTCCCGCTGCCTGAGCAAAGCCGGGGCATCTCGGTGCGCAACCTCAAAGCCGGTGACGCCATCCTGGTGTCGCGGGATATCGGCAGCCACGGCGCCTGCATCCTGATGGCTCGCGACGCCCTGCAACTTGGGTCGGATCTCAAGAGCGACTGCACCACCCTCTGGCCGCAGGTAGAAGCGCTGCTAAAAGCGGGGATTACCCCTCACGCCCTGCGCGACGCCACTCGCGGTGGCCTTGCCGCCGTGCTCAACGAGTGGAGCAGCGCCTCCGGTGTTGCCATCGAGCTGGAGGAGTCCGCCATTCCGGTGTGCGATCCGGTGCGCGGCCTGTGCGAGCTCTACGGTTTCGAGCCCCATGATCTCGCCAACGAGGGGACCATGGTGCTGGCCCTGCCTGCCGAACAGTCGCAGGACGCGCTGGGCATCTTGCGGCAGTTCAACCCCGCAGCCAGCCAGATCGGCGTGGTGCAGGCGAGCGATCGCCACAAGGTGATCCTCAACAACCCCTGGGGTAGCCGCCGTTATCTGGAGCTACCGCAAGGGGAACTACTGCCGCGGATCTGTTGATCGCCCATGCCGTTCCGTCAATTACAGGGAGGAGTCACTGCTCCTCCCCATATGGGTTAAGGAGCCACCATGCACGAAATGTCTCTGGCCATGGCTGCCATCGATCTGGCGGCCGAACAGGCCACCCAGCGGGGCTTTAACAAGGTGACCGCCCTCTGGCTCGAGGTTGGCAGCTTCTCCTGCGTCGACCCTGACACAATCGCCTTCTGCTTCGAGGCGGCCGCCAAGGGCACTGCCGTCGAAGGGGCCCAGCTTCACTTTCAACACAAGGCGGCAGAGGCTTGGTGTTACGACTGCAACCAGACGGTCACCCTCACCGAGCGCGGGCAGGCCTGTCCCGAGTGTGGCGGATACAAATTACGAGTCGCGCAGGGTGATAGCCTGCGCATCACCGACATTGAGGTAAGTTGATATGTGTAGCGTATGCGGATGCGGCCAGGCGCGGATCGCCGGCCATGAGCACGATCATGAGCATCATCACGAACATGAACATCACCATGAACATGGTCATAAGCACGACCATCATCATGCTCATGACGCCCATCATCATGACCACGAGCAGGGTGCGCCGCGCACCCTGATCATTCACCACCACTATCACCATCAGGGAGATGTCCATCACCACTACCACGGGGTGCGGGCTCCCATAAGCCATGAGGGGCATGATCAGCTGCATGAGCACCACTATGATCACCCCCACGACCATCATCATGATCATGTCCACTCTCATGACCACGGCCATTCCCACGCGCATCCCCATGATCACAGCCATGACCATGACCATGACCATGACCATGACCATGACCACCAGCAGGGTGATCTGCACTACGGCAAAGGGGAAGCGGGATTGTCGGTGCCCGGCATGGGGCAGCGTCAGCTGATCGCCATCGAGATGGATGTGCTGGCCAAGAACAATGCGCTGGCAGCCCACAACCGCGAACACTTCGACGAAGCGACCCAGCTGGTGCTCAATCTCGTCTCTAGCCCGGGTTCAGGCAAAACCACTTTGCTGTGCGAAACCCTGCGCCTGCTGGCCGAAAAACGCCCCTGCGCGGTGATCGAAGGGGATCAGCAGACCAGCGCCGATGCGGATCGCATCCGTGCCACCGGCGTGCCTGCTGTGCAGATCAACACCGGCAAGGGCTGCCATCTGGACGCCAAAATGGTGCACGACGCCTGCCACCAGCTGCCTGCCAATCAAGGGGGCATCCTCTTTATCGAGAACGTGGGCAATCTGGTCTGCCCCGCCAGCTTCGATCTTGGCGAGAAGTACAAGGTGGCGATCCTCTCCGTCACCGAGGGGGAAGAGAAGCCGCTGAAATACCCGGATATGTTCGCCGCCGCCCAGCTGATGGTGATCAACAAGATTGATCTGCTGCCCTACGTCAGTTTTGACGTGGCCCGCTGCATCGAGAACGCCAAACGGGTCAACCCCTATATTCAGGTGATCCAAGTCAGCGCCACCACAGGCGAAGGGATGAATGCCTGGCTTAACTGGCTGGCCAGTGCCTGAACCGGTTAAACCCCGCTGATAAGGGTAGAAAATAAGAGAGGGAGGCTGATGCCTCCCTCTCTTTTATCTGCGAATCTTGCCCGCCGTGCTATCTGTCCAGAGTGGCCAGCGTTTCATACTCGCCCCCTCACCCTGGCCCTCTCCCCAGGGAGAGTCACCGTCTGCTCCCTTCTCCCCTTGCGGGAGAAGGGCTGGGGATGAGGGGGAAGCCAATCCTCAGGCCGCGCTTTCGGCCAATACGCCCGTCGCAAGAGGCGCCTCACCAAAGCGCAGCACCCGATGGCAGATCTGGCGCAGCAGCGCCTGCTGGTGACTGAAGACAAGCATGCCAAGCCCGCGCTGTTCGCACTCAATCATCAACTCCCGCCAGAGCTGACGCTGGATTTGCGGATCCAGCTGGGCGGTCACCTCATCAGCGACAAGCAACCGGGTGCGGGGATCGAGGGCGCGCAGCAGCGCGATGCGGGCCAGCTCGCCACCGGAGAGCTGACCGGGTTTACGACCAAGCCATTCAGGCTTGACCATAAAGCGAGCCAGCATGGCGTCATCGGGGCGCCATACATCCCAGAGCGCCTGCCCGGTGGTGCGATAGGGATTGAAGGTGAGCTCCGGGTGCTGGGGCACCAGCTGGATGGGGTTATAACCTTTTACCTGTTCAGGCACCGGCAGCCCATCCAGCAGGAGCTGCCCGCCGGCCCCAACCGGTTGCCAACCCGCCAACACTCGCCCCAGCGTGGTCTTGCCATGGCCGCTCGGTGCGGAGATGCCGAGCCGCTCGCCCGCTTTCACCGTCAGCGATAACCCCTGCCAGAGGGGACGTTCCCCCTGGGCGATAGTGAGATTTCGTACTTCCAACATCAGGAAACCTCCGGCACAGAGAAGAGCGCGTTGAATTCCGGCAGCGCCTGCCAGTGGGCACGGAGCATCTCGCTCCCCTGCCCTTGCCGCAGATGGTGGCTGCTCAAGGTATCGCTCACTTGGCCCTTATGGAGCGCCACAATGCGATCGGCAAAGCGGGCCGCCAGCGCCAGATCGTGAGTCACCCAGAGGATGCCGCTGCCCTGATTGGCCAATTCACGCAACTGGCTGAGCAGCTGGCAGGCCAGCCCCTCGTCGAGCCAGGCGGTGATCTCGTCCGCCAGAATGTAGCGGGCACCACCAAGGGCCGCAGTGCAGGCCAGAATGCGCTTGGCCATGCCACCGGAGAGCTGGCGCGGGAATCTGTCCAGGGTGGTCGCGGGCAGCTGGTAGCGCAGCAACTGCTCGCCGAGCCGCTCGCGAGAACCGCTCTGACCGCAGAGGCGCGCCGCGCGGCCAAGCTGGCGCTCCACCGTCAGCAGCGGATTGAGGGCGCTTACCCCCTGCGGCACATAGCAGAGGGTGTGGCCGCGCAGACGGGCCCGACTGGCATCGCACAGTGGCGTGCCATCGAGGGAGATGGTGCCGCGCATGCGCAGATTGTCCGGCAGCAGGGTCAGGGCGCTTTGCAGCAGCAGGCTCTTGCCCTCGCCGCTCCCCCCCACCAGCGCCACTATCTCCCCAGTCGCCAGTTGCAGGCTGATATCGGTCAGCAAAGGCTGCCAGCTGCGCCGTCCCAGCCAGGAGTAGTGGGCCGCCTCTATGGTCACCTGATCAAAACTCAGCATGGTTCACTCCTGTGCCACAACAGCTGTTGCAAGGCGCGAGTGGCCTGATCAAACAGCAGTACCAGCAGCAGCAACATCAGTCCCGGGAAGAGGGCCAGCCACCAACCGCCACCGGCCAGATAACGCAGGGCATCGGCCAGCAGCAGGCCCAGCGAGGCCTCGTGGGCCGCCAGACCAAAGCCGAGAAAGCTCAAGGCCGCGCTGTGTAGTACCGCATGGGGAAACATCAGCAAGGTGCCGATAAACCACTGGGGCAACAGCCCCGGCAGCAGGTGGATGCGCCAGCGACGCAGCGCACCCATCCCCTGACAGCGGGCCAGCACCACGTAGTCGCTGCAGGCGATCCGCCGCGCTTCTGCGCAAAGAATGAGTGCCAACTTGGGCCAGTGGGTGAGCGCCACCGCCAGGATCACCCCGTGCATGCCGCCCCCTACGGTAAAGCAGATAAGGATCAGCAGCAGCATATGGGGCAGCGCCAACATGGCGTCGATCACCATTCGCACAGTTGCATCGCATCTGGGATGGATGAGCGACACGCTTGCCGCCACCATGGCCAGCAGGCCACTGCAGAGCGCCGTGCTGATGCCCAGCTCCAGACTGGTGAGGGTGCCCTGAAAGGCACGCAACCAGAGATCCCGCCCCATCTGATCTGTGCCGAACCAGTGGGTCAGCGAGGGAGGCTGCTGGCGCGCCAGCAGATCCATCGGCACATCCTGATGAGAGAGGCTCCAGCCGTAAGTAGCCAGCAGCGCCAATCCGAGCAGGGCAAAACCCAGCCGCAGTATGGAGGGAAACGGGTTAAACAGCATGCTCGCCCTCCCAACCCCGATTGATGCGCGCCAGCAGCAAACTGGCCACCGTGTTGCCAATAAAGACCAGCAGGGTGCAGAAGAGCACTATGCCCATCAGCAGGGGGATATCGCCCCGCAGCCCTGCATCCACGGTGGCCTGGCCGAGCCCCGGGTAGGAGAAGACCTTCTCGGCCAAGAGCGATCCGCCAATCAGCTCGCCAAGGGAGGCAAACTGCAGGCAGAGCGCCGGGGTCAGGGCATGGCGCAGCACATGAAAACGCAGCATGGGCCAGCCACCATCCCCCTGAGCGCGGGCGTAGCGGATAAAGTCGCTCGCCAGCACCTCGGCCACCCGCCCCCGGGTATGCAGGGCAATGTTGCCCACCCCGAGCAGCGCCAGGGTCGTCACCGGCAGCAACAGATGGCGCGCTCGCATAGCCCAATCTGCCTCATCGGCGGAGAGGCCCGGCGTCCAGGCGCAGCAGACTGGCAGTAGTGGCCAATGCACCGCAAACAGGGCGAGCAGCAACAGGCCGACCCAGAAGGTGGGCAGGGAGGCAAGCAGATAGGCAAAACGGCAAATCAGGCGATCGGGCCAACGATTGAGATAGCGACCGGCGCAGAGGCCAAGCAGAATGCCGAAAAAGCCGGAGAGCAGCCAGGCGCCCGTCAGCAGCAGGAAGGAGGCTGCAAAGCGCTGGCCTATGACTTCACCCACAGGCGCGTTGTAGAGCATGGAGTAACCGAGATCCCCCTGCAGCACCTGGGTAAACCAGTGCCAATAGCGCAGCCAGAGCGGCTGATCCAGCCCCCAGCGAGCAGCGATGCGGGCGTACTGTTCCGGCGGCACATGGAGCAGATCGTTGCCGATATAGGCCTTGATGGGGTCGATGGGGGAGTAACTCAGCAGCACAAAGGTGGCGACCGAGACCAGACATAACAGCCCTGCCAGACGCAGCAGGGCTTTTAGCAACAGATAACCTGAATGACTCAAGGGCGAACTTAGCGGCACGTCCACCGCCAATCCTGCAGGTTGTTGAGCAGGGACCAGCTACCGTGGATTTCCGGCGCCCCCTTGCCAAGATCGATGCAACGGTTGGCGAGATAGGTGTGCTGCACATTGAGCAGCCAGGCCCAGGCGGCATCCCCCTGTACCCCGGCGCCGGTTTTGCCATCCCACTCCACCTGCTGCCAGAACGGCACGGCCGCCTGCCAGTTGGGGGCATCCAGCGCCTGCTTGAGGTGGCCATCCACCACAGGGTTGCTGTAGTAGCCAGGGTTGTAGAACTCCACGCCACCGGAGCCGCTCTGGTAGTGGTGATAGAGCTCCATGGGATCCAGACTCCCCCACCCCATCAGCACCGGATTGGCGTGCATCTCCCGCTCCACCTGCTCCCAGCTGCCGGACTTGAGGCTCACCTCAAGACCAATGGGCTTGAGCATGGCGCGCACCGCTTCCGCCAGATCCCGGCGAGTGCTGTCACCGCTGGTGTACCAGAGGGTAACGGCGGCGCGCAGGTCGCCCTTGTGGCGAATGCCGTCACTGCCCATCTTCCAGCCCGCGTCGTCGAGCAGGGCGTTGGCGTGGGCCGCATCCCCATCCTTGAAGGCGGTGGCCTTGTTCAGCCAGGGCAGGCCTTCCACCGCGCTGTAGGCGGGGATGGCGTGCCCCTCCAGCAGCTGGTCGGCCAGCAGCTTGCGGTCGATGGCGTAGTTGATGGCGCGGCGCACCGCCACATCCGAAGTCACGTCGTTGCCGATGGGATAACCCTTGGCATCCTTGCCACCCGCTGGCGGAATGGGGAAGACGATGCCGCGGTTCTCGACACTCGGCCGCACCCATAGCTTGAGGGAAGAAGGCACGCTGGGCGCCAGCGACGGGGCAATGCGCACCACATCAAGCTGGCTGCTCTGGGCCGCGGCATAGGCGCTCTCTTCATCGATAAAGACAAACACCAGCCGTTTGAAGTCATTGTTGCCGCCGGCGTAATAGGGGTTCGCCTCCACCACCAGCTGTTGGCCGGGCAGGAAGCTCACCAGCCGGTAAGGGCCAGCGCCGACCGGCTTTTGGGCGTACGCTTTTGCGTCGTAATCCTTCTTCGACACTATCCCCAAAGATCCCAGCACGTTGACAAAGGTGCTCTGGGGGGCACTCAGGGTGATGGCAACCTCGGTGGGCGAGAGCACCTTGGCCGAGACAAAGTTGCCCATGTCGATCTTGCCGCCGCCCTGGGCTGCGCTGTTGTAGGTAAAGGCCACATCCTCTGCGGTGAGCGGCGCGCCGTTGGAGAATTTCAGGTCAGGCTTGAGGGTAATGAGCCACCCCTTGCCATCCTTGCTCGGGGTCACCGATTGGGTGAGCACATTCTGCCAGCTGAGATCGGCGTTCTGTTTGAGCAGCGGGCTGTGCAGCAGCAGGTAGCTGCCGTGACTCCAGCCAAGCAGAGGATCAAACCCTTCGGTGGGTTCGGCTCCGATGGCGAGCTTGAGCTCGGCAGGCACAGGTTGAGCAGCGGCCAGCGCCGCGTGAGAGGCAGTGCCCAGCAGCAGAGTCAACAGGGCAGTAGCGCTGGATCTGGCGTAATGGCGAAGGGAATTGCGAGAAACAGTCATGGGGATCCTTCTTGTTTTGTACCACTCACGGATCATCACTCAAAAAAGAGGCGCAATGCGTGTCTGAACATGGGAGTGAGGGGCCAAAATGGCCCCCTATTCTAAACTTGATTTCGCGTGAAACCTAGCGACTATGCCGGTTGACCGCGCCGGGCACCGAATAGCCGTCTGCGCCCCAGATCCACGCCGCCAGCCCCTTGCTGCACCGGCAAGGAGAGCAGCATCTTGAGGGTGCTGCTCACCAGTGCTCGCCCCTCCCCGGCCCCGAGATGGGGATCGAGCGGCGACATCAGGGAGCAGGCCAGCAACTGACCACTTTCGGGCAATTCACCCACCATAAAGGTCATGTTGCCGCAGGGGAGCTGCAGGGCGAGCCGATCGCTGCTGCTGCGCACCGGCCAAAGCTGATCCGGCCCCGGCAGCAGCACCACGCTCAGCATCCAGGGGGTGAGCACGCAGCCGAGCCACTGGTCTTCAAACAACACACACTCCGCCACGATTGGCATGCTGGCGTGATAGAAGGGCAACGCCTGCATCTCTTCGCGAGCGATCCGCTCGTACTGGGCTACCAGCAGAGGCGCGGGATCGCTGGCAAAACCGGCAAACTCCTGTGCCGTCTCCGGTCCTCTCTCCAGCACTCTCTCAGCCTCGCTTAAATGGGACTGCGCCATAGGCCCTCCAGTGCTTGTTCAGCTTTCTCCTGCTCAGAGAGCGGAATGGCGGGCGCACCAACGGCAGCCAGCAGGGTCAAAATCCGATCCGTCGCCTCCCCCATGGCAGCCATCACCACGGGGGTGAGGCCGATGCGGGGTTCGAGGGATTCAGGCTCGACCCCGATCAGGGTGAGCCGCTTGGGCGACTCCCCCGTCATATGCAACGCCGAGAGCACATCCGCCAGCCCCAGCTGATGGGGGGAGATCTTGCGGCCAAACAGGGTCGGGATCTCTTCATCCTTCAGGGTCACCACTGTCCCCGGCGGATTACCGCTGCGCACCGCATCCGCCAGAATGATGTGATCGCGACTGGCCATCGCTTCGAGCAACTCCATGCCGGCGGTACCGCCATCGAGCAGCTCGATGCCGGGGGCGAAACGGTAGTTGCGCCCCAGCGCCTCGACGATGCGAACCCCCACCGCCTCATCGCTCAACAGCAGGTTGCCGACGCCCAAGATCAGGATGTTCATCACAACACCTTCACCTGAGTTGTTTCGCCATTCTGGGTATCTACCACATGCACCGCGCAGGACATGCAGGGATCGAACGAGTGGATGGTGCGCACCACCTCCAGCGGTTTGGCGGGATCGGCTACCGGGGTGCCCACCAGCGCCTGCTCGTAGGGGCCGGGCTCGTCATTGAAGTTGCGCGGGCCCGAGTTCCAGGTCGATGGCACCACCGCCTGATAGTTCTCGATCTTGCCGCCCTTGATGACGATCCAGTGGGAGAGCATGCCGCGCGGTGCCTCTTCAAAGCCCACTCCGCGAAACTCCTTGTCCGCCGGGATCTCCGCCTTGATATAGGCGGTGGTGTCCCCCTTGCCGATGTTGTCCACCAGCGCCTTCCACTGATGGGACAGAGTATCTTTGAGCACGCAGCAGCGCACCGCGCGACCGATGATGCGACCCATGGTGGAGTGCAGCTGCTCGGTCTTGATGGCAGAGCCGGTGAGCGCCTTGTAGATGCCGTTCAGCTGATCGAAGTGCGCTACCGTCTCCGGGTGCTTGGCGGCGAGCTTCACCAGCAAGTCGGCAAGCGGCCCCACCTCCACCACCTTGCCGTAGAAGGTGGGGGATTTGACCCAGGAGTATTTGCCGTTATCCTGCCAGCCGGTGTAATCGGGCTCGGTCTTGCCTTCCCAGGGTTTGAGGGGCTCGTCATCCTTGTACCAGGCGTGCTTGTTGCTCTCGGCGATGCCGTCCATCAGCCAGCCATCCTGATGGCTCTCGATGGGGCGATATCCCGCCAGATTGCCATTCTCGATATAGCCGCCCGGCATCAGGAAGCTGCCGCCATTGGCGTCGGTGGGCAGCTCCGGCACGCTCAGGTAGTGCTTGGCCCCCTGCCCCAGCGTCAGCCACTCAGGATAGTGCGCGGCTATGATGGCGGCATCCACCTTGTAGACCTGCTCGATAAACTCGCCGAGCCGGTCGATAAAGCTCTTCACATAGAGCAGCCGCTCCAGGTTGAGCACGCTAGGTGCATCCAGATTGATGGGGTTGGCCACGCCGCCCACCGCCAGATTCTGGATGTGCGGGCTCTTGCCACCGAGGATGGCGACAATGCGGTTGGCATCGCGCTGGCACTCCAGCGCCTGCAGGTAGTGGGCCACGGCGATGAGGTTTACCTCCGGGCTCAGCTTCATCTCCTTGTGACCCCAGTAACCGTTGGCAAAGATGCCGAGCTGGCCGCTCGCCACCAGCGCGCGGATCTTGTCCTGCACCTTGGTCAGTTCATCGGCACTGTTGAGGGACCAGGTTGATACACCCTTGAGCATGTCCGCCGCTTTTTGCGGATTGGCCTCAAGGGCCGCGGTGATGTCCACCCAGTCCAGCGCGGAGAGCTGATAGA
The DNA here is from genome assembly GCF_027705905.1 of Aeromonas sp. Y293-4. Lineage (NCBI taxonomy): Bacteria > Pseudomonadati > Pseudomonadota > Gammaproteobacteria > Aeromonadales > Aeromonadaceae > Aeromonas > Aeromonas sp. Y293-4. The sequence continues at coordinate 206,151 of NZ_JAPDCI010000007.1, forward strand.
AGTGGACGATGTGATCGTGGATGTTGTGGGCCGCGATGATGAGGTTGCGGATAAACTGGGCGTTGACCGGCACCTTGGCGCCGATGGCATTCTCCACAGCCCGCACCGAGGCGATGGCGTGAATGGAGGTACATACCCCGCAAATGCGCTGCACTATCATCCAGGCATCGCGCGGGTCGTTGCCCTTGACGATCTCCTCCATCCCGCGCCACATGGTGCCGGACGACCAGGCTTTGGTCACTTTACCGCCTTCGATTTCGCAGTCGATACGCAGGTGCCCCTCAATGCGGGTGATGGGGTCTATGGTGATACGTTGGCTCATACGTTGGCTTTCCCTCGGGCCTGATAATCTTGGTGAACACGTTCAAGTGATGGCAGTACCGGCAAGAGCCGGATCAACAGCAAATAGGCACACACCTCGATGGCAACAAAGCCCAGAGAGATCAGCACCTCCTCCGCGGAGGGGAAGTAGTGGTAGCCATTGCCGGGGTTGAAGGCGAGCAGGGAGTAATCCAGTCGCCAGAGGGCGGCGCCCAGCAGCATGCTGAGGGCCCCCAGGAACAACATGCGCGAATCCCGGCGGCTCTTGTCCCAGTGGAACACCAGCAGCGGGAAGATCATCAGCGCAATCTCGCTCCAGAACATGATGGAGAAGCGATTGAACTCGGAGAGATACTCCGACTTGTCGTGGATGACGATCTCGGCAAAGCGCAGCGCCACAAACAGGATCAGGAAGATATCGATCACCTGGGTCAGCTTGTAGAAGAGTGACTTCTCATTGGGGCCACGCCCCGCCAGTCCCGCCTGCACCAAGGAGCCCTCAAATACCACGATGGAGAAGCCCATGATAAATGCGGTCAGCAGCGAAAAGACCGGCAGCAACTCGTAGCTTTGCCAGAGCGGATGGATCTTCTCCCCCGCCACTATCATCAACGAGCCCATCGAGGATTGGTGCATGGTGGGCAGCAACGCCCCCAGCGCCAGCACGAAGAACATGATCTTGTTGAGGCGAATGAGGGACGCCTTCCAGCCGAACTTCTCCAGCAGCACGGGCGCAAACTCCAGCGCCATCACCCCGATATAGATGGTCATGCAGACCGCTGTCTCGAACAGCACCGAGGAGGTGTTGAAGTGACCGGGCAGGTAGAAGTACGGAAGGTTCCAGTAACGCCCCACGTCGATGGTGATGGAGAGACCGCCCAGCGAGTAGCCAAACAGGCTCGCCAACAGGGCCGGTCGCACCAGCGGATGATACTCGCCCCGGTTGAACACATAGACAGCCCAGGCCAGCGCCCAGCCGCCACAGGCGAAACCGGTACCGATCAAGAGATCGAACGAGATCCAGAGACCCCAGGGATAGCCACCGTTCAGATCGGTGACCGAGCCCAGCCCAAAGACGAGGCGCTTCAAGATCAACATGCCGCACAACACGGCAAAGGGGGCCAGCACCAGCACAGGCCAGCTGACCAGCTTGCCGCCGAGGGGATGTGCCTTGTGGTTACTCATGATCCTTGCCTCCCTTTGTGGTGCCCTGATCCTTGATCTGCGCACTCCCCTGATCATGGCCATCATCGTGATGATGATCGTGACCATTCTTGGTGTTGCGGCGAATGAGCACCGAAAGGCCGGTCAGCACCACCATGGGCAGCACCATCCCCTTGTAGAGGGTGTGCTGGATATGCTCGGAGCGGGCACCGGAGGAGAGCTCCGGCAAGTCGGGCATGTCGAGCTTGGTATAGGGCACCCCGGCCAGCACCAGCACCTGGGTGCCGCCCCCCTCCTTCTCGCCATAGACGTAAGGCTGGTAGTTGGGTACCTCGTGCAGGTAAGGGTCGTTGGCAGAGAGGGTCTGGCGCGGATAGGCATATTCGCTGCCCGGGGTCGCCAGCAGGCGACGCTTGGCCTCGGCCATCAGCTCCTCGCGGGTGCCGAAGATGACGGCGCCAGTGGGGCACACCTCGACACAGCCGGGCAACTTGCCCTGATCGATCCGCTCAAGCCCCTTCTGGTTGCAGAGCTCGCACTTGTGGATCGCCCCCAGCGGATTGTCGTAGTCATATTTGGGCACATCGAACGGGCAACCCACCATGCAGTAGCGACAGCCGGTGCAGACGCTCGGGTCGTAGTGAACGATGCCGGTCTTGGGATCTTTTTTAAGAGCCTGCACCGGACAGACAGAGACGCAGTTGGGATCGACACAGTGCATGCACTGCTTCTTGATGTAGGCGTAGCCATCCACCAGCTGATCCTTGTGCTCGCCAGTGCCGCTCTTCCACACCTGAATGATGTTGTTGGTGTAGGGGGTCAGCTTGTCGTTGTTGGACCAGGTCTGCGCCCCGGCTGGATTGGCCGGGTTGCCGTTGAGGCGCTGACACTCCGCCACACAGGCCTGACAGCCGACGCAGAGGGTGGAGTCGTAGAGCATGCCGAGTGCGCCGGGAATGGGCGGCTTGTTCTTGGCCGCCGCCAGTGCGCTGCCGGGTACGGCTGTGCCCGCCGCCAGCGCACCGACGGAGGCAAATTTGAGGAAGTTGCGTCTGTTCACGGTTACTCCTCCCGTGATGGGTGCTGCCCGGCTTCGTGGCGCTTCTGCTGGCGACCGAGTTCACGCACCGTCATCAGACTCACCCCCACCAGCACCCCGAGGGCGCCACCGATCAGGCCAGTCGCGGTGGGCGAGGTATAGCCCCCCTCCTGGATCTTCACATCTGGTTTATCCACCCTCGGAGTCGGGTTTTCTACCTTGGCAAGCTGGAAGATCCCCTTGCTAAAACCGACCCCCTGCTCGTTACAGCCATAACAGGGGTGACCGATGCCGACCGGCCAGATGCCACCGCCCACATCGCAGAACTCCAGAGTTGAACAGTTGCCGTAGGTCTCCGGCCCCTTGCAGCCCAGATGGTAGAGACACCAGCCCTGACGGTGCCCCTCATCGCCAAACTCCTTGGCAAAACGCCCTGCGTCGAAGTGCGGACGACGCTCGCAGTTCTCGTGGATCAGTCGCTCATAGGCAAACAGCGGACGTTTCTTGCTATCCAGCGCTGGCAGCTTGCCGTAGGTGATGTAGTAGGCAACCGTGGTGAGGAAGTTGTGAGGATTGGGCGGGCAACCCGGGATATTGATGATGGGGGTGCCGATATTGCCGAGCGCCTCTTCAAGGCTGACAGCGCCGGTCGGGTTGCCACCACTGGCAGGGACGCCACCCCAGGCGGCACAGGAACCAATGGCAATGACGGCAGCCGCATCGGCAGCCGCACGGCGAATATGGTCGACGATGGGCTCACCGGCCACCATGCAGTAGACGCCACCATCTTTCAGCGGAATGGAGCCATCCACCACCAGCACATATTTGCCTTTATAACGCTTGATGGCGTTGTGCTTGTTCTCTTCCGCCTGATGACCAAAGGCCGCCGAGAGCACCTCGTGGTACTCCAGCGAAATGGTATTGAGGATCAGGTTCTCGATAGTGGGGTGCGTGGCGCGCAGCAGCGATTCGGTACAACCGGTGCACTCCTGCGCCCCAATCCAGATCACCGGCGGCCGTTCGGGGCTGGTGAGCGCAGTGGCCATCTTGGCGACAGCATGCTGACTTAATCCCAGGGTTGCGGCCATCCCGGCACACAATTTCATAAAATCACGGCGATTAATCCCATGAGCCGATAAAAAATTATCCTCGACCATTCTACTTATTCCCGTAGTGAGCACTTGTTTGATAAATGCTTAATAGCGGAAATGCTAAGGACTCACCCACCCTGCAGTATTGATCTCTATCAATTTCGACCGGCTTACCCCTATTTTCATAGCGAGCCACATCACAAATGAAATTAATTACCCCCAAAGAGATATTTAGCATCCCCATAAATTTTATGAACTTAATTGGATATTAAATAATTAATCACTGCATATCCTCTCTTTCACTGTGAGCCAAATTAACATGATTGAAATCTTGGCTATACCGCTCATTTAACAATAATGACGCTCAACAATAAATGATCCATTGAATATATCTTTACTCATCTCATTGCATATTTCATGCAGTCATCTACGGGCAACCTCCTGACTTACCTCCCCACACCAGAACTGTCTCACGGCCAGCTGCCACCGGTAGCAAGCACGGCCTGCACGGCACGATTTACCTGCATGTCGCTTGGTTTCAGTTTGCATTCAGCCTGCACTGGACGGCGATGATTGCTCCTGCTAGCCCACACAGTACAACCCCGCTTGGCCTCCCTTATGTTTAACACCGCTTAATGAAAAGATACCGCCGAGGTATGCATATCAATACGCCCCCCCACTCTTTTTATTGTCTTGGATGCGGGTGAGTAAAATATCGCGCTCACGGATATGTTTACGCATCATCGTGAATCTGCATTCAAATCATTGGAGAGAGAAAAGGCAAGGTGGAAGGCTGCCTGCAACATAGTGTACATATTTAACTCGCGATGCATTCGCTCACCCAGTTACAGATGTTACCGCCCACCTTCACACTATTTACCTTCACGTCACCCTGCGTAATTAACCAGAGCGTAAATATCCATTCCCATCGATATAGATGATAATTATTCTTGTTCAATGGCAACCCCAAAAAATGAGTTTGGATGACGATAAACATGACAAACGATAAGGGTGTTAATCATCAGTCAAGCAGTGGCTCCAGCCACTACCTTGCCTGATCGAACTCGAACTCGTTGACAGCCCTGCTCACCTCGTGAAATTCAGCCCGCAGCGGCCGCAGTTGCAGAGAGAAACCTCCCCCTGACTGCCTCTGATAACAACGCCATGAAGCCTTGTTTCTGGCTGGCCCTAGGGACACTTGCCAAGTGCGGGAATTGAACAAAAAAACGAGAAAAATCAAGATAGATAGCCAATTTAAATGACATAATTGACTATAATTCAATCGAACGTTTGAAAAACGTGACCACTTCACATGGACCCAGCGCAATGACCACTGAACGGGAACAGTTGATCCGCTCACTGTTTGATGAGTACATCGAGATGTATTCATCACGGGATGATCGGCTCACCACGCGGTTTAGCGACAATTTCAGCGGTTTTGCCGGCAGCAGTGATGTTCTGGTTACCGATAGAGATGAGTGGATCCGGATAACCCGCCGCGATTTTGCCCAGATCCCGGGCAGGATCCGCCTGGAAATACTCGACGTAACCCTGCAAGATCTGGCCGCCGATGTGGTGGCGGTCACCGCCTTCTTCCATATCCATCTACCGAAATCAGAACCTATCCTCTCCCGCAGAACCGCCAGACTGGTGCTGATTTTTCGACACGAAGCCATGGCGTGGAAAATTGCTCACAGCAGTATCTCCATCCCTTACAGTGCGGCTCGGGAAAGCGAAATTTACCCGATGACCAGTCTGGAGGCGCGCCAACATGAGCTGGAGCTCATTATCGAGCTCAGAACCAAAGAGCTGGCCGAAGCGAACCGGAAACTGGAAGCGCTCAGCAATACCGACGGGCTCACCAATATCGGCAACCGTCGTCTGTTCGACAACTCATTGAACCAGGCCTGGGAGCACTGTATTCAGACAGAGATGCCGATTGCGCTCATCATGCTCGACATCGATCATTTCAAGCAGTTCAACGACCTCTATGGCCACGTTGCCGGTGACGAGTGCCTTCGATTGCTGGCCCATACCCTGGCGCAATCCGGGCGCCGCTCGGGGGAGTTGGTGGCTCGCTACGGCGGAGAGGAATTTGTCATCCTGTTGCCACATGTCGAGCGTCAATCCGCCTATGAAATTGCCCAACATATCCAGCGGCTGATTTTTGCACTCGCGCAGCCACACGCACAAAATGCCACCGGTCTGGTGACCGTTAGCATGGGTGTTGCCTGCCTCAGACCATCGAGTCACTGGCAGCCATCTGAACTGGTAAAACTGGCTGATGCTGCGCTCTACACCGCCAAATCATCCGGCCGTAACTGCATCAGACTGGCGGAGTCACCCAGCCTCCCGTAACCCCTCTGCCCATAAGTCCCTCATGCGTAACCATCCTCCCCACGGGGAACCACTGCACGCTAACCATGCACGGCAAGGCTCAACGCATCCCATCGCAACATACCTTCCCACTGATCCAGTGTGCTTTGATAGGTATCCGCCGCGTTGTAATGGACCATGGCATGCAGGCGGGCATGATGGCCAAGTCGCTTGACCACGTCGGGCATGGCATTGAGGCTGGCCAGCACCCGCGCCAGATCGCCGGGATCGTTTGGCTGATATTTACGGCAATTCACGTCATCCGTAAGGTGTCGGTCCCACCAGGCGCCATCGGCCGGGATCACCACGCATAATCCTGCCGCCATGGCCTCCAGAATGGAGAGGCCAAAGGGCTCCTGATGACTGGTGGAGACAAAAATGCCGCATTGTGATCGGATCTCGTCAAGATTGGCGGGGTTGGCATACCAGTGCGTGTCTGGCAGCTGTGGCTGAGGCTGGCTGCAGGGTTGCAGCGTGCCCTTGGGCTGCAGATAGCACACCATCAGCTCGGGGCGCGCGTCAGGGATCAGTTGATGGGCGGCCAGCATGGTCTCCAGTCCCTTCCAGCGCAGCAACGAGGCCGCCCACAAAATACGAGGCCCCCCCAGGGTCGCTTTGGGCCAATCAATCTCGCTCAAACCGTTGGTAAATGGCTGCCAGTGTGACGGGAACTCGGTCTCGCCAAGCCGGGCCAGCAATGCCGCCAGGGAGCTGCGAGTTGATTCGAGATAAAACACAAAATTCGCCCGTTGCAAGGCCCTGGCAGAGAGCCCCGAGCACCCCACAGGGCCATGGATCAGCTGAACCACCCGGCACCGCAACCAGCGGGCCGCCCAGTAACAGCAGAGATCCACCCCAGGCCCGGACGCCGCCACCAGACACTTCACCTCCCCCAGACGCAACACCAGCCAGAGGATCAGCATGGTCTGCCACCCCTGTTTGAGCAGATAACCGATGCCGGACTCCCGCCCCTTCAATATGTGGGGCAGCCAAAGGGGATGATGCTGACAACGGGACCAGGAGTCGGGATCCTGGGTCAGCACATGGCATGTGAGCCCGGGCATCCGTTTGGCCAACTCATCGAGCAGCACTTCGGTCGCAACCTTGGAGCCACCGCGAAACGGGATAGGATCCACAACGATGACCTTTCCGAACACCGGCTCAGTTTGCATGCTCATCTTGCTGCTCCCTTACTCTGGCACCTTGCGGCGGCCAAACCCCAGTTGCACTTTTTGCGCAACTCTTGCCATCCCACTCGCCAGCATATTGCGACCTCTGGCAAGGAGGCGTTGCCCCGCCCAATGCATGAGTGGTCGGAAGGGTGTGGAGGCCGTGGCGTGCCAACGACCAGCCAGCGCGGCGTCCCACACCGCCGTGACCCCGTCGACATAGCGCGCCACCGTGAACAGCTGTGCGGCACGCAACTTAGCGGCCCGCCCCATCGCACATCGGCGCTGCGGATTGCTCAATTGCCGCCAGTGATCAGCCATCTCGGCCCAATCCCCCGGGGTTGCCAGCAAGCCGGTCACCCCCTCCTCCACCACTTCGGGGATGCCGCCTACCCGATAGGCACTGACCGGAAGCCCCAACATGCCCGCCTCCGCCAACGTCAGACCAAACACCTCCTCACGGGCGCCGGAGACCAGCAGATCCACCCCGCCCCGCAAGATAGCCGCGCTGTCTGGTCGCTCGCTGAGAAAGTGGACCTGCTCGGCAACCCCGAGCTCGACAGCCAACGCCATCAATGCTTCCCGCTCCGGACCGCTGCCAATGATCAACAACTGGGCCTCCTCCCCCGATGCCATCAGGGCAGCCAGCGAGCGGATCAGCAGATCAATCCCCTTGCGTTTGATCAATGAGCCAACGGTTGCGATGATCATATCCCCCGGTGGCAAGCCCAGCATGCCGACGACCGGCCAGTGAGCACCGCCATTCAGGCGAGCGGCATCCACCCCGTTGGGTACCCGGATCAACCGATCGGCCGCGCAGCCATCCTGGCGCCAACCGGTCAACACCGGCTCGCTCACCCCGATCAGCACGCTTGCCTGATGAACCCGCAGGCTGAACCTGTCTCTTGGCTGGTAACGGGCATGGAGGTGGCACACCAGCGGTACCTGCAACGCCCGACAGACCCCCGCCAGCCACTGACAAGGGGCCGCGCTGTTGGCGTGCACCAGCCCAATCTGCCGCTCGGTGATGAGCTCTCTGGCTCGCCGGGAGAGGCGCCGATGGGCCGCAAGATCAAAACGTGGCGCCTGCCATCCCAGCAGCAGGCTGAACGGCTCGACCATGGTTTCTACCCCGAGGGTGGCCGCCTCTGCCGCCAGCGTCGGGCTATTGCACCAGAGCAGGGGCGTAAACCGGCTGCGATCGAGGTGGGCCAGCAGATCCAGCAGGCAGCGTTCGCTGCCGCGGATCCAGTCCTCTCCGTAGTGAACCAGCAAAACAGGGGTTGCGTTCATCCTCTTGCTCCCTTTGGTGGCACTGCCGGCAACCGGGTTGCCTCCTGATGCTCCTCAGCGGTGGCCTTCACCTCTGCGGCCGCCTGCTGCACGTACTTGATGGCGGCGACGGCCAGCGCCAACTCCAGATAGATAGGCCAGGTAAACCCCTGGGTCAGGAAGGATCCCGAAATCACAAACCCCACCATGCTGGCCATCACCCCCTGCATCGCCGTGATCACTGCAGGAGGCATGCCAGCGAGCTGGCAACGCCAGCAACTGCGCAGGGCCACCGTCACCATGCCGATAAACAGCGCCAACCCGACAAAGCCGGTTTCAGCCAGCACCCCGAACCAGGTGGAGTGCACCGCATGATTAAGCCCATCCCAATGGGGGCTGTAGAAGAAGTAGTTGTAATAGAAATTGGACAAGCCCACCCCCACCAACGGATGGCCCAGCGCCATGCCCCAGGCCGCTTGCCAGGCGTAGATCCGCCCCATGGCCGAGGCATCGACCCCACTCTCGGCGGCGCCGCCAGATGCCCGGTCGCTGATCCCGGCGGCGGCAAACAGCACCACCAGCGCGACCATCCCCAGCGAGATCAACAGGGTTTTCGACTTCACCCGCTGCCAGGCAAACAGGCCGCTGACCGCACACACGCCAAGCAAGCCGCCGCGGCTCTGAGTGGCGATAATGGCGGCCGCAGTCAGGACAAAACCAAGCCCCCCCAGCAAACGCCCCCCCACCCCATTGCCCTGATTGAGCAACAAGCTCAGCGAAAAGCCGGCAGGAAAGAGCAGCACCAGCGCCAGATCGTTGGGATCCCCCAGCACAGAGCCCAGCTCGCGCCCTATGGTCACCCGGGTCCCCTCCACCAGCCCGATCCCGCTCGCCTTGTTGTAGAGGGCCACCAGCGCCACCAGACAACCCGCCACAACAAAAGTGCGCACCGCCAGCGCAAAATCCCCCGGGGTGCGCACCAGCCAGGCGGTGGCCAGGGTCATCAGATAGATCTTGCTGTAGCTGCCGGTCCAGGTGGCGATCGCCTCGCCCCGGTTGCTGGCAAACAGCACACCGATGGAGACCATCACAAAGAAGGCCGTCAGCCAGCTCAGGGCAGGACTCCAGTAGGGCTTGATCCGGCCGGTCAGCAAAATGTGCCAGACCAGCGCGCCGATGGCAGCCAGCGAGAAGAGCAGCGGGATCTTGAGGGGATAGAGCTGGGGGAACACCTCATGCAGTCGAAAGAAGGAGAAGGTGACAAACCCCAGCACCATCAAGAAGGGCCAGCGCAGGGCAAACCAGATGGCGGGAATGGCAAGGCCGAGCACCGGCAGCAGCAAGGGATGGGGCAGCCGCCACCAGAGCAGGGCCAGCACCAGACAGATGGTGCTTGCCCAGATGGCTGGCGTTAGACGAGCCATGATCCTGCCCACCATTGGCCGAGCCAGACCATCGCCAGCGCCCCGAGCGAACTGGCCCAGAGGGTCGAGAGGCGATACGGCAGCGGCAGCAACCGCTGGCTCACCAGATAAAAGGCCAGCGCCCGCACCAGATAGACCAGCAGCAGGGTCCAGATCACCCCGGCAACCCCGAAGGGGGGGATGGCGAGCAGAAAGCCTGCCACCCCAAGGGCGCTGCAGCCCAGATTGATCACCATCTGGGCATTGCTCTTCTCGCCGCTAAAGCAGCCGACATTGAGCAAGTCCGAAACATTGCGCACCGCCATCCCCAGCACCAGCAGCGGAATATAGGCAATCGCCCCGTGATAGCTCTCCGGGGTCAGCCAGCGAATGAGCAAGGGGGCAGTGAGCCCGACAATCCCCGCGGTAACAAACCCCAACACCGACCCCATCACGCTGTAGTGAGCATTGAGTCGCAGTCCATCCGGTTCGCGCAGCAGCATGAAACGGCGGGGATACCACCAGAGGGCAAAGGGTTGCAGCAACAACCCCACTGCCAGCGCCAGCTTGCCCGCCACCGCGTAGTAGGCGAGCAGCGCCTCACCCACCACATCGGCCAGCAGCCAGCGATCCAGTCCGCTCAGGGCAAAACCTGCCAGCCCGCTCACCACCAGGGGCAATCCATAGCGCAGCAGCGGCCGATAGTGCTGCCAGTCAAAGCGGATCCCGCTATCTCGCCACTGCCAGAGGCTCAGCAGCAGCGCCAGTGCAACGCAGGTCAGGGTGCCGGAGGCCAGCACCCCGCTCACGCCCCAACCGAGCCAGAGCCACCAGCCGGTCAGCACCGACTGGATCACCGCCTTGCCTGCGGTCGCCACGAAAAAGAGCTGCGCCTGATTGCGCATGCGCAGCCATGCCAGCGGCACGCCGATCACCCCTTCAAACGGCAGGGCGCAGAGCACCCAGCGCACATCCGCAAGGCGGGTTTCCACCGGCAGCCAGGCTTGCACCACAGGTGCCAAGAGCCAGAGCAGCGCCAGACTGGCCAGGGCGATCAGCCAGACCAGACCAAACATGCGGGCCACCACCTGCTGGCGCTCCTGCTCATCTTTCGCCAATCCGGCAAAGCGGTAGAGGGCATCTACCAGCCCGAAGCCCAAAATAAGGGAACCCAGATTGATGAGGGTCAGCAGCACCTCCAGCTGGCCGTATTCACGAGGCAGCAGCTGATGGGTCAACACCGGCAGCATCAGCAGGGAGATCCCCTTCATCAGGAGCAATCCGCCGGCGTAATAGAGCATGGCAATCTGGTTCACACCAAGTTTCATAGGGCCTCCCAGCCACCCGAAGCATCCTGCTCCAGGTCAGCTACCGCTAATGCAAAGCCCACGCCACTCACTCCCGCCCTGAAGCGATAGCCCCTCTGTGCGGCTTAACCGGCCTGAACAAGCCCAGAATGAGACTGGCATTTGCGTTTTGCACAACGCTGGCTGCAAATTGCACCGACCGGCGCAATCTGCCCCACCTCTTAGCCCCATTTGGCCCGATCCCGCTGGGGTCGTCCTGTTGGCCCGATCCCTGCTTTCTGCATAGCGAGCAACGGACTGCACCAGAGGGAGAGGTCGCCATGAACACCATCAACCTGCACCGGATGAAAAGCTGGGCCAAACAGGGAGAGACGCCACTGGCTCGCCGGGTATGGCGACTGGCCAAAAGTGCCCGCCACTGGTCATTCCCCGTGATCCCACCCCTGCATCGGCTGCTTTATCGGCTCTATCTGCTGGGCAGCAACGCGCTGGCAACCCTGACCCGCACCCTTTGGTGGACCCCCTTGTTTCAATCTCGCCTCACAGCCCCCGCGCCACGCCTCTATCTCTATGGCGGCATCCCCTATATCAGCGGCCCGGTCACCATCGAAATTGGTGCCGACTGCCGCCTCAGCGCCGCCATGACCATCAGCGGCCGGGCATCGAGCCAGACGCCAAGGCTGGTCATTGGCCGCAATGTCGGCATTGGCTGGCAGACCACCCTGGCGGTGGGCAGCAAGATAGTACTGGGGGATAACGTCCGGATTGCAGGGCGCGCCTTTCTGGCGGGCTACCCGGGGCACCCGGTCAACGCCCGCGATCGCGCCCGGGGCCTGCCGGATCGCGATGAACAGGTGGGGGCCATTGTGCTGGAGCAGGATGTCTGGCTAGGCACCGGGGTGATGGTGATGGCCGGTGTCACCATAGGCGCCGGCACCATTGTCGCCGCAGGCAGCGTCGTCACTCGGGATCTGCCTGCAGGTGTGCTGGCAGCGGGTGTACCGGCCACCGTACTGCGCCCCTTGCAGCCACAGGATCACAGCGACCTCGCACACGCTTCGGAGACCTTTGCATGAAACCACACTCACTGCCGCAACTGGTGGTGCTGGGCGAGGATTGGGGCCAGCACCCCTCCAGCACCCAGCACCTGATCAAGCGTCTGTTGCCCGATTATCAGGTGCTCTGGGTCAACTCCATCGGCATGCGCTGCCCCCGTTTTACCCTTCATGATCTCACCCGTATCGTCCGCAAACTGGGGGCCGTGCTGCGCGGCGCGCGCCATGCTGGCGGCCAGTCGGTTGCGCCATCAGAGGTCAGCAGCCCCCGGGTACTGCCGCCGCTCGCCTTGCCACTGCCGGGCAGTCGGCTGGCAGGCAAGATCAATGGCCACTGGCTGGCGGCGCAGATCCGGCGTCAGCTGCCCGAGCTGGATCGCCCCTTGCTCTGGATCTCCCTGCCCAGCGCCGTCGATCTGATTGGCAAGCTCGAAGAGCGGGCGGTCATCTACTACTGCGGCGATGACTTCTCGGCGCTGGCGGGGGTGGATCATCAGGCCATCGCTCACTGCGAAGCCCGACTGGTGGAAAAAGCGGATCTCATTCTGGCCGCCAGCCCCGCACTAGCCAGCCGCTTCCCCCCCCATAAAACCCGGCTGCTCAGCCACGGTGTGGATCTCGAGCTGTTTATGCCCCCCAGAGAGCGTCCGGCAGATCTCCCCTCCGGCCGCCCCATTGCCGGATTTTACGGCAGCCTGAGCGACTGGATTGATATCCCCCTGCTGGCAGAGACGGCCGCCGCCCTGCCCCACTGGGATCTGGTGCTGATTGGCCCGGTCCAGACCGATATCTCCCCCCTCAAGGGGCTCCCCAATATCCATCTGCTGGGGCCCCGTCCCCACCACACGCTGGCGGCCTATGCCCAGCACTGGCAGGTGAGCCTGCTGCCCTTTGTCGACAACGCCCAGATCCGTGCCTGCAATCCATTGAAATTGCGCGAATATCTTGCAGCAGGGAGGCCCATCGTCAGCACCGATTTTCCGGCCCTCGATGGCTATCGGGATCAGATCCAGCTCCCCCACGATGGGGAGAGCCTGGCCCAGGCCATCAACCGGGCCGCCTTTGATCAATCCAATCCGGGCTGGTTTCAGGAGAGTGGCTGGGAGGGGCTCACCCGCAGCGAAGGGCGCCACACTCGCCAACAGCAGGTGGCCCAGCAAAGCTGGGATCACAAGGCTGCCGAGCTGAACAACTGGTTGAAGGGGCTGGCCGGATGAGCAGAGGGCTCTGGCTGGTTATCCTGCTCTGCTGCCATGCAGCAATAGCCGCTACCCGGCTGGAGGGGCTGACCCCGCTGCCCCTAACCAGTAACCAGACACCCCAGCGGCTTGATCTGAGCACCCACAACTGGCCAATAGGCAGCGATGATGAACTGGTGATCGAGGGCCATAACCCCAGCGCCCGCCCGCAAACCCTGATCCTGCGTATCGACGATGAGGCCTCGGTCAACTACCGCAGCCGGGTCAATCTGGAGCGGATTGTCGCCCCCGGCCCCTTCACCCAGCGCTTTGCCTTGAGTGAGTGGCGCACCAGCCAGCCCAGAGCGCTGGCGTTGGAGAAACTCACCAAGCTCTATCTCTTTATGGCCGATAACGCCCCCTCCATGACCATTCACCGCTGGTACTGGCAGCCCGGTTTGACCTTGCCAGCGGGCACCATTGCGCTGGATCTGGGGGCTGCGGCTGCGCCCCGCTTTACCGGCTTTGAGCCCCTGAGTCCGGGGGATCCCCGGCTGATTGGCCATCCCACCCCCATCTTGCGTCCCTCCGGCGATGCCCTGGTTCGCGATGGACTGCGCAATCTCGACGGAGTACGACTGGATCTAGCCAAAGGACGCTACCAGCTCACCCTCTGGCTCGATGACCCCGGCGAGTGGGAGTACCTGCCCCACCCCTTCGAGCGCAGCGTGCTGGTCAATGGCGAGCCCATCTGGGCCGAGCAGTGGCAACCGCAGGAGTGGCTAACGCAGCGCTATCTGGCGGGGCAGTCCCGCGAGGCACTGCCAAATCCGGATCCCTGGCAGCTGTTCGGAGCTCGTCAAGGCGGCCCGGTCCATGTCACCCTGAACCACCCCGGCGGCCCGCTCACTATCACACTGGTGGGCCACTCACCGGATGCCAAATACCTGGCGGGGCTGCTGCTTGCCCCCTATCCGGCCCCCACCAGCAAAGAGGCTCTCCCGAATAGTGGAAAAGATCTCGCCGTATTGGCCGACGCTACCGCAAGCGTGCTGACCAAGCAGCGCCAGCTGTTTTTGGAAAAGTGGACTCTGGCGCACTATTCCCCAACCCCAGCCCCAGCCCCTGCTTCGCAGCAACTGAGCCTCACGCCGATTACGGATGCCGCCCCCACCCTGCAGATCGCTCCGCTATCTGCGGCCGATGCGTTGCAGCAGGCTGCGCAACCCGTGCTGGCCGCCCGTGGCAGCCAGCTGTTGCTGGAGTTTGCCATCCACGCCGCCACCGACGATCCGGCCCCCTTGCTGGTGATCCAGCCCCCTGAGCAAGCAGGATCGCCGCTGGCGCTGACCCCCTATTACGGCAAGTGGCATCTGGTTCGCCCGCAGGCGAGTGGCACCCTGCTAGCCCCCTCGGATCAGGAGCTGGTCGAGGGGATCGCCGGGCTCACCCTGCTGGCAGACGTACCTCGGCGTCTGGTGCTGCAGATAACAGTCCCACGCGATGCGCCGGCGGGGCGCTATCTGGGCAATATTCAGCTGCTGAGCCAACAGCAACTGGTGCAGTTGCCACTGACTATCGAGGTGCTGCCGCTGACCCTGCCCGCGGCCAGCAAGCCGGTCGGCATCTATGTCGAAGCGCCCCCCTATCTCAACTGGCTGAGCCCCAATCCCGAGGCGTTAAAAGAGCAGATCGCCGAGGCCAGTCACTGCGATCTGCAGCGGCTCGCCAAACTCGGGATCAGCGGCCTCTCGCCCGCCCTGCCACAGGATGAAGCGGGGATGCAGGAGATCATGGGAGAGGCGGCCGGGCTCGGCTTTGTGCCGCCCCTGCTGGCCTATACCCCGCTCAAACGCTGGGGGGGAGACCCTGCCAACCAGCTTGATCAGTGGCAGGCGCGGCAACAGGGGCTGACCGCCAGCGGCTTGCCCCCGCTGGCATGGAGCCTGTTTGATGAGCCGGATCTTGCCACCCTGCCCGCCATCACCACCCTGGCGCGGGAGATGAAACGGCGGGATCCAGCGGTGATCCGCGCAGGCCACTTCAATCATCCGGGTCAGGTTGGTCTGCTTGCAGAGGTGGAGATTGCCCTGATCAACGCAGGCTTTGGCGCCGACAAGGCCGATGTGGCGCGGATACGCCAGCACAAGGTCACCCCCTGGTTTTACAATCTGGGCACCCCGAGAGCCGCCGGGTTCTATTTGTGGCAAAGCGGCGCCGAGGGCTATTTGCAGTGGCATGGTCGCATGCCCACCGCCCTGCCTTATGACCCCACCGACGGGCGGGAGAGCGACTTTATGCTGCTCGGCCCGCAAGCCTGCGAGGCGCATCACCTCTCCCGCGATCTGTTACTGTTGCAGCAAGCCATCGAAGATCTGCGCTGGCTCGCATGGCTGGAGCAGGAGGCCCGCTATCAGGTGGATGCCGCCCTGCTGCTGGAGCGCCTGCGCGATCAGCTGCCGACCCGCTGGCAGGTGGCAGAGCAACTGCCCTCTGCCGCCTGGATCCAGTGGCGCCGCGAGATTGAACAACTGGCCAAGGGATTGAAAACATTGCAAACTGGTGCCAACTCATCCTCCTGAAGTGACTGCGTATGGCCAACCAGATTCCCCGCTCCACAGCAAACGACAGCGCCCTGCGCTGCCTGTTGCCTCTGATGCTTCCGCTGCTGATCCTCACCGGTTGCGCCCGTCAGGAGCCGGTCAATGAGACCCTGCCGATCCTCAACCAGTTGCGGGAACAACAGCTGGCCGAACAGCCCCAGCTGCAACTGCAGTACCAGAACGCGGAGACACAACTGCCAGCGGATCAGGAGCAGCTGCTGCATCAGTTTTTAGGACGCAAGGATCCGGCCCGGATTGCGCTGGTAAGCGGCCCCGGGCTGCAAACCGACATGCTGGAGAGTGCGCGAATGGCAAGCGTGCGACTTACTGCCCTCACCCGCTTGCTGGGAGCTCGCGCTATTGAGCTGGAGCCCCGCTATGACCCCATGCTGGCCCCCAATACCTTGCTGATCCGCATTCTGCCAAACGGCGAATCGGGGGCGGTCACGCCAACGGCGGCGCAATAAGCGCGAGGCAAGAGGTTGGCAAGGCCACCCGATAGAGGGGATAAGGGACCAGCCCCCACAATTTGCGCCAACCCTGGGTAAGACGGTACGAGAGCAGCGGCGGACTCTGGTGTAGCTCGCCTAAAAACATCACCCCCTGACTCATCCCTTCACCCGCCAGCGTCACTGACATCGCCTCGCTATCAGGCGCCACCAGCATGGCCTGCAGCAGACCGTCACAGCGGGGATGGGCCAGCTGATAGCTGACATAGGTGCCGCCCAATACCGGCGTAGCCACCCGCAAGCGCCATCCCAACTGGACCAGCTCCATCAGCATGGGCTTGGCTCCCTCGTTAACGGCCCGGTTCTGATAACGCCAGCCCATGGCGGCAGCACTGAGCAGTGCCACCAGCAACAGCAACAGGTATCCCCTAGATAGATGCATCACGGCGCCCCCGGATAAAGAGAATGGTCATCACCAGCAACATAATGGCCCACTGGTAGAGCTGGGCCAGCGAGCCGGTATGGAGCCAGCCGTACCAGCGCAGATCCAGACTCATCAGCACCAACCGCAACTGATTGGCCCCGATATAGAGCAGGCAAACCAGCAGCAACATGGGCCACTGCCGGTAGAGGGGGCGCTCAGGCGCCAGCCAGCAGCAGGAGACCAGCCAGGAGAGCACCACCAGATAGAGTTGAGAAAACGAGGAGCACCCCTTGAGCACAATCAGCGCATGG
Organism: Aeromonas sp. Y293-4; assembly: GCF_027705905.1. Taxonomy (NCBI): domain Bacteria; kingdom Pseudomonadati; phylum Pseudomonadota; class Gammaproteobacteria; order Aeromonadales; family Aeromonadaceae; genus Aeromonas; species Aeromonas sp. Y293-4. The sequence goes on from NZ_JAPDCI010000007.1 coordinate 223,313, forward strand.
CCTCCCAGCCGCTCGATGCGATTGCCATCAAGGCGAGTCTCCCAGCCCAGCAGCTGCAACCACTGGCCCACCCCCCAGGCGTCGAGGGCCAGCACAGGGCCGGAGAGCAGGGCAAACACCTGCTGCCCCCACAACACCGCCACGGTAAAGGCGAGCACAATCTGCAACACCGCCCGCTCATCGCCACTCTGATGACGGCGCCATAGCGAGGCCACCAACAGCAGACAGGCCAGCGCCTTGCAACTGGCGCTGGGGATCAGGATCAGCAGGATAAACAGGGCGAGCGCCAGTGGATGCGGACGCCAGCTCGGTGCAACCCGCGATGCAATTTGCCACCAGATAGCAATCAGCAACACCACCAGCAGGTTGAAGTGGCCCATATTGAGCCACACCATGCCCCACTGATTGGCCAAACCAAGTAGCAGCCAGTTGGGTGCCCACTGCCAGGGACGGATCTCCATCGCAACTCCTGCCGGTTATCAGCGCTTTTGACCTCTGTCGCAAGTTCTCGCAAGTTCCATGCCTGCCCGGCCTCACCCGGACCAAGCCAAGTCAGAGGATGCAACAAAGCTGGCACGCTTTATTCATTCCCCCTGCTGGCACTAGCGCCAAGGAGAAGGAGTGGGCAATGAAACTCAAACCGTTGGCAGGGCTGCTGGGGATGTTGTTGGTAACCTCCCCCGCATACGCCTTGACCGAAGTCGATACCGAACTGCAACTGCTGATGGATGTGTCGGGCAGCGTCAGTTCATCGGAATTCAATTTGCAGTTACAGGGGTATGTGGACGCCTTTTACAGTCAGGATGTACAGAGCGCCATCCTCGACACCAGTGGCGACAAGCTGGGGACCATTGCGGTACAGATGGTGATGTGGAGCGGTTCGACCCAGCAGAGCGTGATGACTGACTGGTTCCACCTCTACGACATGACCTCCATCAACAACTTCGCCGCCACCCTGGATGCCCTGGTGCGCCCCTATGCGGGGATGACGGCCCCCGGTTCGGCCATGGCCTTTGGTGCCCAGCAGTTTGATACCAACAACTACACCGCCGCCCGCCAGGTGATGGATGTGTCGGGTGACGGTATCCAGAACAACGGGCTGGATACCTCCACCGTGCGGGATCAACTGCTCGCCTCCGGCATCGACACCATCAACGGCATCACCATAGGTCAGGACTATGCCGATGGGGTACTGCAAGAGTGGTATGTGGAGAACGTGGCGGGCGGTCAGGATGCATTTGTCATCAATGCCACCACCTTCGCCGACTTTGGCAATGCGCTGGAGCTCAAACTGGCGGCCGAAATTGAGGGGGGCATTATTCCGGAAGGTGCACTGGCCGCCCCCATCGAGGAGATCCCGCTGGCCGCCCAGCTGCTGCTCGGTATGCCGCTACTGCTGGCCTGGCGCTATCAGCGCCGTAACCAAGGACGCCTGCAGCCCGCCAACGGGCAACTGGCGCCCGCCATCGGCTGATTTATCACCCCGTGTGTCGCGATTAGGGAGCTATGGCTCCCTGATTTTTTGCTGTAACCATGGCTTTCGGCAGGAGCTTCACAACTTCTGGTTTGAATACCGCCAGTAGTCAACACCGAAATGCTTTGTTAACAACAATCATCGGCACCATTTCATAAAATGGTACTCAATATAGCCAAAATGATGCCTAAGCCACCAACGGCCCTACCTCTACCGATTCTGTTTAGGAATACTAATAAAAGCCTAATTGGTTTCAAAATCATAACATTCACCAATGTGACAAAATAAAACCTCAAATAAGATTTAATATTCTCAATAGATGTATAGGTACTTCCTTTAAGCTCTTCTAATGTCATTAATTGGGGACCCTTAAGAGCCTCTTTAATAGAACTATTGGCCATCTTAGATAAAACATCATACTCATTTAGGAAGAGTTTTTGAAAGGCGTTAACTTCTGAAATCTGCTTGTCGAGATAATCTTCTAACATCACCGATAATCTTGGATGCCATACTTCAACTATAGCCAACACAACTCCAAGCCATCCCAAAACTGAACTTGTTTCAACATTCATATTCAAACTTCCTTTCGGTTATTATAATGCCGAGCCCTAAAGATTTTCATGCACAAAAGCTGTCAAAAAAAGTTTTTATCACAAGGCAACAGGTTCGATTAGCGAAGCGTAATCGGACGTTCGCGGCCTTTCTGAATTCAACTCGCTAAAATTTTTCCATATCGCCACATTAGCGGGAATGTGTCATCGCGAGTTTGCAATTACGCCTACCAGATAAACGAACCTACGAACAGCACATCACCTTAAAACCATCGCATCTGCATAGTAAAATACTACACATTGCGAATTTTTATGGAACTGTTTTTAGGTTACTAGTTGTTCTGCGTACTCATTCCAATCAATAGCAGGAACTGTTCCTAACGATTGAAGCTTCTGCAACAGACGGAAAAGAAAATAAATAAGAGAATTATCAACCGGACCAAGCTTCATTGATGAATCATTCGAAAATATATCGAAGCATCCACCAGATACCGCCAAGCCACAATCTAACCTTTGCATTCCATTCAACGTTTTATGATTTCGTAAAAATGCTTCACCAAACCCATCAGCCCAATCAATATCAGTCGCTACAATACCGGCTATTATTTCAAAATGCTGCTTTGGTGGGTAAATTCCTCCTGCATGTGGTATGCCCACACTAGTTCGATGGAGCACCCGAACTGATTCTGCTTTTTGGGCAGCATATTCAAGATAACCCTTATCAATTTTAGGCTTGACCTCTAAAACCGCATAAACTGACTCAGCTGGAATAAAGCGGTGGCCTTGTTGATCTAACAAAGTCGGCGTATATTGGTTATCAAAAATTATCACATCAATCTGATCACTTGTCTTACCATTGGAGTCTATAACAATTCCTGTATCAACGGCATAACGATCTGGTAGGTACTTTTTTATTATTTCAATAAAATACTGCTCGTTAACCTCTCCCATCGTTCCATTGTGAGTTATGGTTGCGGAAGACATTGCCAGCTGGGATTGAAGTACCTTCTGCTGCATAGAGAAAGAATTTTTAAGAAATTCTTTTCCATCAGTATTAGAAAACGTTTTGGCTACACTACTCATGAAATTATATGACTCCAATATTGTTTGGAAATACTTTCTGAAGCTTTACGAGCAATTTGTTCCTTAGGGAAGGTGCGAACAAGCAGGGCGAGATCGTGAACGTTTTGAAGCAATGTTAAGAGGATTTGACCGACCGATCTGGGTGTGATCTTATACTCTC